>NZ_SMKS01000090.1:0-20668 GCF_004348435.1 Saccharopolyspora terrae
CCGCCCACCTCCCCGCCCGCCAACGCCCCTCGCCGCCCGGTGCGGAACCCGGATTTCAGTGGAATTCCGGGTTCCGATTTCCGTCGAGATCCGGGTGCCGATGGGGAGTTCGGGTGATTCCGGCGTGCGATCAGGTGGGACTGTGACAACGGCCGTTGACAACGTGGTTAGGCTTCGCGCATGAATGGCGCATCGTGGCGGAACAGCACCAGCCGACGGCTCGAAACCGCTGACCGGCTGGGATTGGCCGTGCAGGTGCACGGACCGCCCGACGCGCCGACCGTGCTGGCGGTCCACGGATACCCGGACAACCACACCATCTGGGACGGAGTGGTCGCCGAGCTGTCCGACCGGTACCAGGTGGTCACCTACGACGTGCGCGGAGCGGGCGAGTCGGACCGGCCCGCGACCACCGACGGCTACCGCGTCGACCAGCTCGCCGACGACCTGTTCCGCGTCGCCGACGCCGTCAGCCCGGACCGGCCGGTGCACCTGCTGGCGCACGACTGGGGATCGGTGCAGTCCTGGCACGCCGTCACCGAACCGCGCGCCGCCGAGCGCATCGCCTCCTACACCTCGATCTCCGGCCCGAGCCTGGACCACTACGGCCAGTGGCTGCGCTCGAAACTGCGCCCCAACCCGCGAGATCTGCGCGAACTGACCACGCAGCTGGCCTTCTCCGCCTACATCGCGTTCTTCCAACTGCCCGCCGTACCCGAGCTGGCCTGGCGCAGCGGCATCATGCCCAAGCTGATCTCGACGCTGGAACGCCTCGACCCCAAGGCCGCCGGAAAGCCCACCCGACCGGTCACCGCGGACGGCATCAACGGTCTGGAGCTCTACCGCGCCAACGCCGGACGCCTGGGCGATCCGGTCCGGCGGCGCACCAGCGTCCCGGTGCAGGTCCTGGCACCGACCGGCGACCCGTTCGTCTCCACACCCCTGCAGACCCAGATCGAAGGCCTGGCCGACGACTTGAGGGTGCGCCGGCTCCCGGGCGGCCACTGGCTGCCGCGCAGCCGGCCCGAACTCGTGGCCCGCTGCGCCGCCGAACTCATCGACCACGTCGAAGGCGGCGAGGAGACCCGAGGACTGCGCAGCGCCCGCGTCCACCCCGGACGCGGCGATTTCGCCGACCAGCTCGTCGTCATCACCGGGGCGGGCAACGGCATCGGCCGGGCCACCGCGCAGGCCTTCGCCGAAGCCGGCGCGCACATCATCGCCGCCGACGTCGACGAGAAGGCCCTGCGCGGCACCGCCGACCTGCTCGGCGACTCCGCCACCACCTACCGCGTGGACGTCACCGACCGGACCGCGATGGGCGACTTCGCACTGCGCGTGCGGACCGAGCTCGGGGTCCCGGACGTGGTGATCAACAACGCCGGGATCGGCCTGGCGGGGTCGTTCCTGGACACCAGCGTGGCCGATTGGGAGAGCGTCATCGACGTCAACCTCTGGGGCGTCATCCACGGTTGCCGCCTGTTCGGCCAGCAGATGGTCGAGCGCGGCGAAGGCGGTCGGATCATCAACGTGGCCTCCGCCGCGGCGTACCTGCCGTCCCAGGTGCTTCCCGCCTACAGCACCACCAAGGCCGCCGTGCTGCGGTTGAGCGAGTGCCTGCGCGTCGAGCTGGCCGCCGACGGCATCAAGGTCACCGCGGTGTGCCCGGGACTGGTCAACACCGGCATCACCACCAGCAGCCGCTTCGCGGGCACCGACGACGCCGAGCAGGCCAAGCGCAGGCGCGCGGCCACCGAGCTCTACCAGCGCCGCGACTACAGCGCCCAGCGCGCCGCCGAGGAGATCCTGCGCGCGACCCGCCGGGCTCCGGCGATCGCGCCGGTGACGCCGGAAGCGCGTGCCGGACTGGTGCTGTCACGGCTGACCCCGCGCCTGCTGCGCGCCGCAGCACGGGCCGACCTCATGCCCAAGTAGGAGGAGGCATGCCGCAACTCGACCCCGGCGACCCCGACCGCGTCGCGCTGCACGCCCGCGACGTGGAGTTCGACTGGTCCCAGCTGCCGATGCACTGGCTCCCCGGCGAGCCGTTCGCCACCCACTGGGTGAACTTCCTGCACCTGGTGCTGCCGGAGGGCGAACGCTGGTTCGTCGAGGTGTTCAAGCAGGCGCTGCCGCTGATCAACGACGAGCGGCTCGCCGAGGACGTGCGCGGTTTCGTCGGCCAGGAGGCCGTGCACGCCGAATCGCACCAGGGCGTCATCGACCACTTCGACGCGCACGGCCTCGACACCCGGCCGTTCGTCGACCAGGTCCGCTGGATGTTCCGCAAGACCCTCGGCGACCGGCCGCTGCGCGGCAAGCGCGCCGAGTCCTGGCTGGTGCAGCGGCTGGCGCTGATCGCCGCGATCGAGCACTTCACCGCCTTCCTCGGCCAATGGGTGCTCGACGCCGAGGAGCTCGACCTGGCCGGCGCCGACGAGACGATGCTGGACCTGCTGCGCTGGCACGGCGCCGAGGAGGTCGAGCACCGCGCGGTCGCCTTCGAGGTCTACCAGCACGTCCACGGCCGGTACTGGCAGCGCTGCCTGTCGATGCTGCTGGCGACGGCGGTGCTGACGATCCTGTGGGCGCGCGGGATGCGGTTCCTGATGGCCGCCGACCCGGTGCTGCGCGGCAGGCGCAAGCCCCGCTGGCGCGACCTGATCCGCACCGGGCGCCTGGGCCTCACCCCCAGCTACCGGGCGCTGTTCGGCGCGATCCCCGCGTTCTTCCGCCCCGGCTACCACCCGTCGCAGCACGGTTCCACGGCCCAGGCGGTGGAATACCTGGCGAGCTCACCCGCGGCGCTGGCGGCAGGGCACTAGATGACCGCGGAACGACAGTCGCGGCCCGACCGGCTGATGCGCGTGCTCCACCGGGTGGTCAGCGGAGTGGAATGGTTGCACCGCAACAGCCGTCTGGACGCCGGGCCACCCCGGCCGGTCAACCACGACTTCTCGCTGGTGATCTCCCGGATCAGCACCGAGGCCGACGGGGTCCGCAGCCTGCGGCTGACCCGGCCCGACGGCGGTGCGCTGCCCGCCTGGCAGCCGGGTGCGCACCTGGACGTGCTGCTGCCGTCGGGGTGGAAGCGGCAGTACTCGCTGTGCGGCCCGCCGGGGGAGCGGCGGTACTACCGGATCGCGGTGCGGCGCCTGCCCGACGGCGGGGGCGGATCCCGCGAGATCCACGACGAGCTCGCCGAGGGCGACCGGATCGTGGCGCGCGGACCGCGCAACGCGTTCCCCTTCGTCGCCGGGCGCTCCTACCTGTTCGTCGCCGGTGGCATCGGCATCACGCCGATCCTGCCGATGGTCCGCACCGCCGCGACGCGCGGAGCCGACTGGCGGCTGGTCTACGCAGGACGTTCCCGCGCGTCGATGCCGTTCCTGGACGAACTCGCCGGCCTGCCCGCCGACCGCGTGTGGATCCGGCCCGACACCGAGTTCGGCATCCCCGCCGCGGGTGGCGAACTGCTCGCGCACGCCCCGCTGGGCGCCTCCGTCTACGCCTGCGGTCCCGTGCCGATGATCACCGCGCTCCGCCTGGGGCTGCCCGGCAGCACCGCGAGAGGCCTGCACTGGGAACGCTTCTCGGCACCGCCGATCGTCGACGGACGGGCCTTCACCGTGGAGCTGACCCGCAGCGGACGCACCGTCGAGGTACCTGCAGACCGCACCGCGCTGGAAGCGATCGGCGACGTGCTGCCCGACATCGCCTACTCGTGCCGCCAGGGGTTCTGCGGCACCTGCCACGTCCCGCTGCTGTCCGGCCAGGTGCGCAGGCGCGGCCGGGCGCGCGGCGATGACGTGGCCATCTGCGTGGATCGAGGGCAGGGGCACATCGCCGTCGATCTGTGAAGCCCCGGTCGGGGGACCGGAGGGGAAGCGGGGCCGCCCGGTGGCGGGGTGCAGCCGGGCGGTCCCGCGAAAATCGCTTCCGGTTGCCGACGCGCGGGCCGTAGGGTCGTGGGGAGCGACCTGGGAGGCACCGTGGAACTCGAAGGCCTGACCGAGATCACCTCGACCGGCGAGCTGGAAGAGGTGGTCGGCGCACCGCTGCAGCGGGTCCTGGACAAGCAGCGCCCCGCGCTGCACGCGCTGGACCGCGAGTGGCTGGCCGCATCCCCGTTCTGCCTGGTCGCCACCTCGGACGCCGACGGCCGGTGCGACGTCTCGCCGAAGGGCGACCCGGCCGGGTTCACCCACGTGCTCGACGAGCGGGTCATCGCCATCCCGGAACGCCCCGGCAACCGCCGCGTCGACGGCTTCCGCAACGTGCTGGCCAACCCGCACGTCGGGCTCCTCTACTTCATCCCCGGCCGCGGGGACACGCTGCGGATCAACGGCCGCGCCCGGCTGCTGCGCGACGCGCCGTTCTTCGAGCGCATGGTCGTCAAGGGCCACCGCCCGAGCGTGGTGCTGCTGGTGGAGATCGAGGAGGTCTTCCACCACTGCTCCAAGGCGTTCCTGCGATCCGGGCTGTGGGACAGCCGGACCTGGGACCCCGAAGCCGTGCCCTCCCGAGCGCACATCGCCAAGAACCTGGAGCGCCCGAACGACTCGATGTCCGAGCTGGAGCACTACTACTCCGACGAGCGCTACGCCAAGCTCCTCTACGACGCGAAGGCCTGACCGCCTCACCCGTGAGCGAGGTGTGCGAGATCGACGAGGTGGGTAGCCTCCCGGTCATGGCGGCCACGTGGCTGAACTGGCCGGTGCTGCGGCAGCTCACCGGCCCCGACCGGCTGGCCCGAGGCCCCGCGGCCCGGTCCCGGCGCACCGACGAGATGCGGGCGCGCACCAGCGACGCCGACAGCGTCACCCGTTCGGTGTGCCCCTACTGCGCGGTCGGCTGCGGCCAGCGGATCTACACCTCCGGCGGACGGATCACCCAGATCGAGGGCGATCCGGACTCGCCGATCAGCCGGGGCCGGCTGTGCCCCAAGGGCTCGGCCTCGCGCGAACTGGTCACCTCACCGCTGCGCGAGACCAAGGTCCGCTACCGGCGCCCGCACGGCACCGAGTGGGAAGACCTCGACCTGGACACCGCGCTGGACATGATCGCCGACCGGGTGCTGGCCACCCGGGACGCCACCTGGGAGGAC
This sequence comes from Saccharopolyspora terrae, assembly GCF_004348435.1. Lineage (NCBI taxonomy): Bacteria > Bacillati > Actinomycetota > Actinomycetes > Pseudonocardiales > Pseudonocardiaceae > Saccharopolyspora > Saccharopolyspora terrae. The sequence continues at coordinate 5,108 of NZ_SMKS01000090.1, forward strand.
GCCGACGCCGACGGCAGGCCGCTGCGGCGCACGATGGGCATCGCGAGCCTCGGAGGAGCGACCCTCGACAACGAGGAGAACTACCTCATGAAGAAGCTCTACACCGCCCTCGGCGCGATCCAGGTGGAGAACCAGGCGCGCATTTGACACTCCTCCACGGTGCCCGGTCTGGGTGCCTCCTTCGGGCGCGGCGGCGCCACCACCTTCCAGCAGGACCTCGCCGAATCGGACTGCATCCTCATCCAGGGCTCCAACATGGCCGAAGCCCACCCGGTGGGGTTCCAGTGGGTCATGGAGGCCAAGAAGCGCGGCGCCACGATCATCCACGTCGACCCGCGCTACACGCGCACCTCGGCGCTGGCGCACAAGCACGTCGCGCTGCGGGCCGGGAGCGACATCGCCTTCCTCGGAGGGCTGATCAACCACGTGCTGACCCGCGAGGCCCACTTCCACGACTACGTCGTCAACTACACCAACGCGGCGATGATCGTCGGCGAGGACTTCCGCGACACCGAGGACCTCGACGGCGTGTTCTCCGGCTTCGACCCCGAGGTCGGCACCTACGAAACCAGCTCGTGGCAGTACGAGGGCAGCCACGCCGTCCCGCCCGTCGGTGGGCACGGCCCCGAACAGGCGCCGAGCACCCGGCACGGCCGTGAGCGCCAGAGCAGCCGACCCGAGCGCACCGGCTCCGGCGGGCCCGTCTACCACGGCCACCCCGAATCCGATCCCACGCTGCAACACCCGCGCTGCGTGTTCCAGCTGCTCAAGCGGCACTACGCGCGCTACACCCCGGACGTGGTGGAGGAGATCTGCGGGATCTCCCAGGACGACTTCGCCTGGGTCGCCGACCGGCTCGTCGCCAACGCCGGGCGCGACCGCACCTCGGCCATCGCCTACGCCGTGGGCTGGACCCACCACACCGTCGGAGCGCAGTACATCCGGGCTGCCTCGATCCTGCAGCTGCTGCTGGGCAACATCGGCAGGCCCGGCGGCGGCATCCTCGCCCTGCGCGGGCACGCCAGCATCCAGGGCTCCACCGACATCCCGACCCTGTTCAACCTGCTGCCCGGCTACATCCCGATGCCGCACGCCCACGTCGACACCGACCTGGAGTCCTTCGTCGCCGACGACGAGCACGCCTGCGGCTACTGGGCCAACATCCGCTCCTACCTGGTCAGCCTGCTCAAGGCCTGGTGGGGAGAGCACGCCACCGCCGACAACGACTTCTGCTTCGACCGGCTGCCCCGGCTCACCGGCGACCACGGCACCTTCCAGACCGTCCTCGACCAGATCGAGGGCCGCTGCAAGGGCTACTTCGTCATCGGCGAGAACCCCGCCGTGGGCACCGCCAACGCGCGTCAGCAGCGCATGGGCCTGGCCGCGCTGGACTGGCTGGTGGTGCGCGACCTCAACATGATCGAGACCGCCACCTTCTGGAAGGACGGTCCCGAGATCGAGACCGGCGAGATGCGCACCACCGACATCGGCACCGAGGTCTTCTTCCTGCCCGCGGCCTCGCACACCGAGAAGGACGGCACCTTCACCAACACCCAGCGGCTCCTGCAGTGGCACCACAAGGCCGTCGAACCCACCGATGACCAGCGCAGCGACCTGTGGTTCTACTACCACCTCGGCCGCCGCATCCGCGACAGGCTCAGCGGCGAGACCGAGCGCGACCGCGCCCTGCTGGAGCTGACCTGGGACTACCCGACCCACGGCGATCTCGACGAGCCCAGCGCCGAAGCCGTGCTCGCCGAGATCAACGGCCACGACGGCAACGGAGAGCCGCTGTCGGCTTATCCGCAGCTGCGCGCCGACGGCTCCACGAGCTGCGGCTGCTGGATCTACTGCGGCGTCACCGCCGACGGCGTCAACCAGTCCGCCCGCCGCACGCCCGCGCACCAGCAGAGCCGCGTGGCGCCCGAGTGGGGCTGGGCGTGGCCGGCCAACCGGCGCATCCTCTACAACCGCGCCTCGGCCGACCCCGAGGGCCGCCCGTGGAGCGAGCGCAAGGCCTACGTGTGGTGGGACGCCGAACGCGGCGAGTGGACCGGCCACGACGTCCCCGACTTCGACAAGACCAAGCGCCCCGACTACCGGCCCCACGACGGAACCGTCGGACCCGAGGGCATCGCGGGCACCGAACCGTTCATCATGCAGAGCGACGGACGCGGCTGGCTCTACGTGCCCGCGGGGCTCGTCGACGGCCCCTTCCCGGCGCACTACGAGCCGCAGGAATCCCCGGTCGCCAACCTGCTGCACCCCCACCAGCAGCGCAATCCCGCACGTCAGATCAACTCCCGGCCGGAGAACCGGTACCAGCCCAGCGCGGGCGAACCCGGCAGCGAGGTCTTCCCGTACGTGTTCACCACGTTCCGGCTCACCGAGCACCACACGGCCGGCGGGATGAGCCGGTGGCTCCGGCACCTCAGCGAACTCGCGCCCGCCCTGTTCGTGGAGGTCTCCCCGCAGCTGGCCGCCGAACGCGGCCTGGAGCACGGCGACTGGGCCACCGTGATCACCGCCCGCAGCGCCATCGAAGCCCGGGTGATGGTCACCGAGCGGATGCGCCCGCTGCGGGTCGCCGGCCGCACCCTGCACCAGATCGGCATCCCCTGGCACTGGGGGCCCAACGGGCTGACCACCGGGGACGCCGCCAACGAACTCATCGGCGTGGCGCTGGACCCCAACGTGCACATCATGGAGACCAAGGCCGGGGCCTGCGACGTCCGGCCGGGACGGCGACCGCGCGCGGCCGCGCTCAACCGCCTGGTCGCCGAGTACCGCGACCGCGCGGGCATCGACGAGCGCACCGGTACCGAGCACTCCGACGATCCCAGACAGGCAGGAGGCTGAACGTGACCGTCAACCGGCTGTCCGGACCGCTGCCCGACCCGGCGGGGGAGACCGGCTACCCGCCGCAGCCCCGCGCCGGGTTCTTCACCGACACCAGCGTGTGCATCGGCTGCAAGGCCTGCGAGGTCGCCTGCAAGCAGTGGAACCTGCTGCCCGAGGACGGCATGGACCTCACCGGCATGTCCTACGACAACACCGAGGCGCTCAGCGGCACGACCTGGCGGCACGTGGCCTTCGTCGAGCAGCGCGGAACCCCCGCCGACCTCGGCATACCCGAGTTCGGCGCACCGGACGAGCAGCAGGTGCGCTGGCTGATGTCCTCCGACGTGTGCAAGCACTGCACGCACGCGGCCTGCCTGGACGTGTGCCCGACCGGGGCGCTGATCCGCACCGAGCACGGCACGGTGCTGGTGCAGGACGACGTGTGCAACGGCTGCGGCTACTGCGTCCCGGCCTGCCCCTACGGCGTGATCGACATCCGTCCGGACACCGGCGGAGCCGCCAAGTGCACGATGTGCCAGGACCGCCTCGGAGCCGGGCTCATGCCGGCCTGCGCCACCGCGTGCCCGACCGAGTCCATCCAGTACGGCCCCCTCGACGAGCTGCGCGAACGCGCCGCGATGCGCGTCGACGAACTGCACGAGCAGGGCGTGACCAGCGCCCGCCTCTACGGCCACGAGCCCACCGACGGCGTCGGGGGAGACGGGGCGTTCTTCCTGCTGCTCGACGACCCCGAGGTCTACGGCCTGCCGCCCGATCCCGTGGTCACCACCCGCGACCTGCCCTCGATGTGGCGGCACGCGGCCGCGGGCGCGCTCACCGCCGCCGCGCTCATCGCAGGATCGTTCCTAGGGAGGAGAAGGTGACCTCCTACTACGGCCGCCCGGTCCTCAAGGAACCGGTGTGGAAGGTCCCGGACGTGCCCGCCTACCTCTACCTCGGCGGGATGGCCGGGGCGTCGTCGACGATGGCGCTGCTGGCCGAGCTCACCGGACGGCGGCGGCTGGCCCGCGCGGGCAGGCTGGCGGCGGCGGTGGGCGCGACGACCAGCGTCGGCTTCCTGGTGCACGACCTGGGACGTCCGATGCGGTTCCTCGCCATGCTGCGGGTGCTCAAGCCGACCTCGCCGCTGAGCGTCGGATCGTGGATCCTCGCGCCGTTCTCCGGCTTGGCCGGGGCCGCGGCGGCCAGCGAGCTCACGGGTCTGCTCCCGCTGCCCGGCCGCGCGGCCGGGGTGGTGGCGGGCGCGATCGCACCGGCCATGACCACCTACACCGCCGTGCTGCTGTCCGACACGGCCGTGCCGGGCTGGCACGAGGGCTACCGGGAGCTCCCGTTCGTGTTCGCCGGGAGCGCCGTGTCCAGCGCGGGGGCGGTGGGCATGGTGGCGGCTCCCGCCGAGTCCGGGCCCGCGCGGCGCATGGCGGTGGCCGGATCGGTGCTGGAGCTGGCCGCGAGCAGGCGCATGGAGTCCCGGCTCGGGCTGGCGGCTGAGGCCTACCGCACCGGGCGCGCGGGTAGGGTGCTGCGAACGGCGCGAGCGGCCACCGCGGTGGGCGCCGGCCTCGCCCTGGTGGCCGGACGCAGCCGCGCGGCGGCGATCGCGGCAGGCGGGTGCCTGACCGTCGGGGCGATCGCGACTCGCTTCGGCGTCTTCGAAGCCGGCCGCGAGACGGCCCGCGACCCTCGGTACGTGGTGGAGCCGCAACGCGAACGGGTGGGCGAAACAGGGTCTTCGGTCCGTGGGCAGCAGCACTGATCGAATGCGGATGTTGACGTTGGGTAGTCACTCACGTGAGTGAGTAGTGGTTCAACTCTCACCCTGCGTGGTTTGATTTCAGGTGAATAACGCGTTTCTGATCAAGAAATGACCAGCTGAAACGTCCGCATCGTCGCGATCTTGATTACGTTTCTGTGACGAGCGCCACTGCCTCACGGTTTTGTTCACGCTTTTCAGCTACGTAGCGTTGCCCGGCGTCGGCGCCCCCGAGCCGACGGCAAGACCGGAAGTCCGCAGCGCCGAACCCTGCCCGGCGGGCTCTCCGAAACCCCGAGACGCATTGCGGGCAGGGACGTGACGACCGCCGGAACCCGGCGCGGCGGGCCGAGTCGAATCGGCCCGAGCACCCGGGACGCCGGAGTCGAGGCGGCACGAAGGCGCTGCTGGAGACGAAGACAGAAAATGGGCAAGCACCGCAAGTCCACCCCCAGCCGCCGCACCGTCACCCGCGTCGCCGTCGCCGGCGCCATGGTCGCCGCGCCGTTCGCGATGACCATGCCGGCCAACGCGGCCTCGGAGTCCACCTGGGACGCCGTCGCGCAGTGCGAGAGCGGTGGCAACTGGAGCATCAACACCGGCAACGGTTACTACGGTGGTCTGCAGTTCAGCGCGTCCACCTGGTCCGCCTACGGCGGCACCAGCTACGCCTCGAACGCCGCGCAGGCCAGCAAGTCCCAGCAGATCGCCGTGGCCGAGCGCGTGCTGCAGGCTCAGGGTCCGGGTGCGTGGCCGGTGTGCTCGAAGAAGGCCGGCCTGAGCAAGAGCGGCAGCGCCGAGCACCAGGACGTCGCCTCGGGCAGCAGCAAGAAGAGCACCGAGAAGAAGTCCACCACCAAGAAGAAGAACCCGGTGCGCAAGACCGTCCAGGTCGAGGGCACCTACACCGTGCAGACCGGTGACACCCTCGGTTCCATCGCCCAGAAGTACGGCGTGAGCTGGGAGTCGGTGTTCGAGAAGAACCGCTCGGCCATCAAGGACGCGAACCTGATCTTCCCGGGCCAGCAGCTCGCCATCAAGTGACCCACCCCGTCTTCGGACCTGGGTGCGCATGAACGGGGGACCCCGCCTTCCTCTCTCCGGCGGGGTCCCCCTTCTGCGATCGCCGAAGCGCCTCTCACTTGAGCTTGCGGCGGCGCAGATCGTTGCGGATGTCCCACGCGGTCCAGCCGATTCCGGCGAAGGCGAGAAAGCCCAGCAGCAGGACGAGTTCGGTCATGTTCGGCTCCCTTCGGATCGTGACGGACGCCGTCGGGATCAAATCCGAGAATAGTTGCACGTTTGTTGATCGCCGAGCGTATCGCCGCAATAGGCCCCAACGGGTGAGCTGCGGGACGTGAATGATCCGCCGTTCGGCCCCAAACCTCAGCAACCGCAAGAGAACAGCCGGAGATCATGAAATCGGTTCTGATCTGTCGAGCCTGCGCGCTGATCACCTAGCGTGCCCTCGCGGAATCAGTGCGGGTGAAAGATCCCCGATCGCGGGAAAGTCCGGCATGTTGACCGCGCCCCGCCCCGGGAAGCGGTCGGACCATGGACGTGACCGCACTCACCCCGCGTGCCCCTACCCCCGGCCTTCGGAAAGGGGACCCCGATGCTCCTCGCACTTCAAGCGGACGCCGCGGCCGAGTCCGGACTCGACAGCTGGGTCGGACCAGCCGCCATCACCACCGGTGTCCTGCTATTGATCGTCGCGCTGTTTCGCCGCAGCCGGGCCACACTGGCCAGGAAGCGAAGGGCGGCGCGGCCTGGTGCGGCCGATTAGCGGTGTCGCGCAGCCCTGAGCCGACCCGGCGTGCCGCGTGCGACGGCCGCCTGAGGGGGGAGGGGACGCATGACCGACACCACGCGGGACACCGACGAGCCATCGGTCGACCAGACGCCGGCCCAGCGCCAGGCGCCCGAGCAGCAGAGCACCGCACGGCACCGGCCACCTGATCAGCGCCAGAGCGTCGACCAGCACTGGACGGTCGTTCCCGCGCCGGAGCAGCAGCCCGCCGAAGCGGGCCGCATGGACCTGCGCACCACCATGGCCATCAACGCCGGGCGGATGGCCGCCTCGATGTCGCAGCGCCTCGGTCTCGGCTCCGGCGGCATGATCGGTGGCCGTCTCGCGTTGACGCTACAGCCCGACCTCCTGCAGCGGTTGGCAACCGGTCGGCGTGTCGTCATGGTCACCGGCACCAACGGCAAGACCACGACCACCCAGATGGTCGCCGAGGCCATGCGCGCGCAAGCCCCGGCCGTCAGCAACGCCACCGGCGCGAACATGCTCGACGGCCACGTCGCCGCCCTGCTGACCCGGCTCGACGCCCCGTTCGCCGCGCTGGAGGTCGACGAGCTGCACCTGGCGCAGGTCACCGACCGCTTCGAACCCGCCGCGATCCTGCTGCTCAACCTCAGCCGCGACCAGCTCGACCGGGTCGGCGAGGTGCGCACCGTGGCCGCGAGCCTGCAACGCGCCCTCGCTCAGGCCCCCGGCGCGCAGGTCATCGCCAACCGCGACGACCCCAACATCGTCTTCGCCGCCGCCGGCCACCCCAACGTCACCTGGGTCTCGGGCGGGGTGCGGTGGCGCGACGACGCGCTGAACTGCCCCCAGTGCGGAGCCTTCATCGGTGACGTCGACCGCGACTGGCGCTGCCAGTGCGGCCTGGCGCGGCCCTCGGCCGACTGGAAGGTCACCGACACCGGAGTCCTCGACGCCGCCGGCACCCACCACGAACTCGCCCTGGCCCTGCCCGGGCACGTCAACCGGGTCAACGCCACCTTCGCCCTGGCCGCGGCTCTGCACCTCGGCGGCGAGGAAGCCCCCGCGCTCGCCCGGATCCGACGCATCTCGCAGGCCGCGGGCCGTTACGACACCGTCCGGCTCGGCGGACGCCGGGTCCGGTTGCTGCTGGCCAAGAACCCCGCCAGCTGGCTGGAGATGCTCGACCTGGTCTCCGGCAACGACGAACCGCTGGTCCTGGTCGTCAACAGCCGCGAAGCCGACGGCTACGACGTCTCCTGGTTGTGGGACGTCGACTTCGAGATGCTGCGCGGCAGGTCCGTCCAGGTCGCGGGTGACCGAGCCCTGGACCTCGCGGTCCGCTTGCGCTACGCCGGGGTGCAGGCCAACGTCGCCTCCACGGTCGAGGTCGCCCTCGGCAGCACCTTCGGCGGCCTTCCCGACGTCATCGCCAACTACACCGCCTTCCGCGACGTGCTCACCAGGAGCCGCACATGACCGGGGAACGAGTCCGCATCGCCCTCGTCCTGCCCGACCTGCTCGGGACCTACGGCGACCGCGGGAACGCGATCGTGCTGGCACAACGCCTCCGCTGGCGCGGGATCGGCAGCGAGCTGGTCACCGTGCTCTCCTCCGACGACGCCGTGCCCGAGGACTGCGACCTGTACCTCATCGGCGGGGGAGAGGACGTCGCGCAGGTCGCCGCCGTCCGATTCCTGCGCAGGGGCGGGGGCCTGGCCCGGGCGGTGCAGCACGGGGTTCCGGTGCTGGGCATCTGCGGCGGGCTGCAGGTGCTGGGCACGAGCTTCGTCACCGGTGACGGGCAGCGCCACGAAGGCCTGGGCCTCGTCGACGCCACGACCGAACCCGGGAGGGGACGAGCCATCGGCGAGGTCACCACCCAGTCCACCCTGGGCGGGGTCGGGATGCTCACCGGGTTCGAGAACCACCTCGGCCGCACCACGCTCGGCCCCGGCTCGCACGCGCTGGGCAGGGTGGTGCGCGGCACCGGCAACGGCCACGACGAGGCCGAGGGCGCGGTCACCGGCCACGTCATCTGCACCTACATGCACGGCCCGGTCCTCGCGCGGAACCCGAAGCTGGCGGACCTGCTGCTGGAATGGGCCATCGGCGAGCCGCTGGCGCCCCTGCCGGACCCGCCCGAGCTCAAGGCGCTGCGCACCGAACGGACCCGCGTGCACGTGCGCAACCGCAAGTAGCTCAGCGACGAGCGAGCCGGCCCAGCTTCTGCAGGGCCGGCTTCAGCTCGGGTGCCCGCAGCAGCGCCAGCACCCCGAGGCTCACCGCGAGGACCACGATCCCGTGCAGCACCAGCGCCATCCACGCGTCGACCATCGGGCTCAGCGGCCCGGTCAGCGACCGCACCCCGGCCAGCACCGCCAGCGAGCACAGCGCTCCGGCGGCTCCGGCCACCAGCGCGCGCACGCACCCCAGCAGCGTCGCGCCCGTGCGCAGCGATCCGATGCGGGCGCGCAGCCAGACCTGCCCGACGACCGCTCCCAGCAGGAAGCTCGCCGACATCGCCGCCGTCACCCCGAGCACCAGGTCCTGCGGATCGACCGTGGCCAGCACGAGGTAGCACAGCGCGCTGCGCACCACGACCATGATCGCGTTGATCCAGGTCGGGGTGCGCGCGTCGTGCATCGCGTAGAACGCCCGCAGCTGGAGCATGGTGATCCCGAACGGCACGACCCCGGCCGCCGCGGCGGCCAGCGCCCATCCGAGCCGTCCCGCGGCGGCCACGTCGCTGGCCCCCAGCGAGAAGAACGCCACCGCCAGCGGGCCGCCCGCCACCACCAGCAGCGCGCTCACCGGCATCAGCAGCACCGCGGTCATCCGCGTACCCCACGCGACGTCGTCGACGAACGCCCGCGTCCTGCCCGCTGCGGCGGCCTCGCTGATGCGCGGCATCAACGCGGTCAGCAGCGACACTCCCAGCACGCCGTAGGGGACCTGGGAGAGCAGCCAGGCGTAGTTGAACGTCGCCACGCTGCCCGGCGTGCCCTGCGCGGTGACCCGGGTGATCACGACCATCCCGGCCTGGCTGATCAGCGTGTAGAGCACGACCCACCCGGCCAGGCCGCCGAACTCCGACAGGCGCCGGTCCCAGCCCCACCGCCACCGGTACCGGAAACCGCTGCGCCGCAGCGACACCACCATCACCAGCAGCTGCGTGGTGATCCCCGCCAGCGTTCCCAGGCCCAGCACCAGGAGCTTCGGCTCGCCGATGCGCACCGGGTCGGTGGAGATCTCCCCGGGCACCAGCGCGTAGACGATCACGGTGGCGATGACGACGAGGTTGTTGAACACCGGGGCCCACGCGGGAGTGCCGAAGACGCCGCGCACGTTGAGGATCGCCTGCAGCAGCGCCGACATGCCGTAGCAGACGATGCCCGGCAGCAGCAGGTAGGCGAACGCCGTGGTCAGCTCCGCGTTGGCGCGGGTGTCGGCACCCAGGTAGAGCGCGGTGAGCAGACCGGCGCAGGCGACCGCTGCGGCGGTGGCGACCGCGAGCAGCACGCCGCCCATGGTGATCATCCACTGCGCGTAGGACTCGCCCTGCTTCGGTCCCTCCTGCTGGGCCCGCACCAGCAGCGGCACGGCGATGCTGGTCAGCACACCGCCCAGCAGCAGCTCGTTGACCACGGTCGGGAGGGTGTTGGCCACGGTGTAGGAGTCGTTGACCATGCCCAGCCCGAGCACCACCACCAGCAGCACCTTGGCGAGCAGACCGCTGACCCTGCTGGTCGCGGTGGCCACCGCCATCGCCGCGCTCGCGCGGGCCAGTGAAGGTCGTCGGACACCGGTGTCGGCCTGATCGACCACGTAGCCCCTCCCGTCGGCGCGCTCGATGCTGAAGGTGCCACGAAACACCCGGTCTCGCCGGGTGGAGCCGGTCCGTGGCAGGCTGATCGCAACGCCTGCGGAAGGGAGCGCGCGTGATCGTGTTCGGGGTCGTGCTGTTGATCGCCGGAGCGGTGGTGGCCGTCGTGCTCGGCGGTGACGCGGGAGGCTGGCTGCTGCCGGTCGGCCTGATGGCCGCGGGACTGGGCATCAGCCTCGCGGGCCTGGTGGCACGGCTGCGCCGGTCACCGGTGCGGGCCGCGGTGCGCGCGCACCGAGCGGGTGCGGCGGGTTCGCCGATCGCCCGGATCCGCGCGGTCCCCGCGATGGTGGGCACGACCGCGCGCGGCCGCAATCCCGAACTCCCGCGCTACCAGCTGCTGCTGTGGCTGATCGCCCTGGTCTACCTGGTCTCGCCGATCGACTTCATCCCGGAGTTCCTGCCGCTGCTGGGCATCGGCGATGACATCGGCGTCGCGAGCTGGTTGCTGACCAGCCTCTACGCGGAGTCGGGCAACTACATCGCCGCCCGGGAGCAGCCGCGCGAGGTCGAGCCCGGCGAGCCTCAGTAGGAGTCGCCCTGCTCGTAGTGGGTTTCGCGTTCGTCATCGGCCCGGCGGCGGTTCTTGCGGCGGCCGAACAGCCCGTGGTCGACCGACCAGGTGCCCGCGTTGAAGCTCATCGCGAGGGTGGCGGCGCCGACGGCGAGGGGCAGCTCGAAGCCGTTCGGCGCGAACAGGCCGTGCGGCAGGTGCACGAACAGGATTGCCCCTGCCATGTCGATGGCCACGGCTAGCCCGACCAGCGGTAGCGCGAGGCCGAGGATCAGCAGGATCCCGCCGGCGAGCTCCACGACGGTCGCGTACCAGGCGGCGACTTGCGGGAAGGGGATCCCCATCTTGCCGAAGTTCTCGGTCGTGGCCGGTATGCCCCAGATCATGAGCTTCTGCCACCCGTGCGCGATGAGGATGATCCCGACCCCGATGCGGCCGAGCAGTGTGAGCAGGCTCCGAAGCGCGGTCATGGCGACTCCCGTGTTGAAACACCTAGCGTCGAAGCACCAGTGTCACGGCGATCGAGAGAACCGACATCTCGGACCGCTCAGACTGTTCGGCCCCGGCGGGCAGTCCCGCCGGGGCCGAACAGCGTCAGGGCGTCACTTGAGCAGGTTGCGCGCCATGACCATGCGCTGGACCTGGTTGGTGCCCTCGTAGATCTGGGTGATCTTGGCGTCGCGCATCATGCGCTCGACAGGGAAGTCGCGGGTGTAGCCCGCGCCGCCGAACAGCTGCACCGCGTCGGTGGTGACCTCCATGGCCACGTCCGAGGCGAAGCACTTCGCGGCGGCGGAGATGAACCCGAGGTTGGGCTCGCCGCGTTCGGCGCGGGCCGCGGCCACGTAGACCATCTGGCGGGCCGATTCCACCTTCATCGCCATGTCGGCGAGCATGAACTGCACGCCCTGGAACTCGGAGATGGACTTGCCGAACTGCTTGCGCTCCTTGACGTAGGCCAGCGCCTGGTCCAGCGCGCCCTGCGCGAGGCCCACGGCCTGCGCGCCGATCGTCGGACGCGTGTGGTCCAGGGTCTTGAGCGCGGTCTTGAACCCGGTGCCCGGCTCGCCGATGATGCGGTCGGCCGGGATGGTGGCGTCCTCGAAGTACAGCTCGACGGTCGGGGAGCCCTTGATGCCGAGCTTCTTCTCCTTCGGCCCGACGGTGAAGCCCGAGTCGTCGGCGTGCACGGCGAAGGCGCTGATGCCGTTGGCGCCCTTCTCCGGGTCGGTCACGGCCATGACCGTGTACCACTTCGACACTCCGCCGTTGGTGATCCAGCACTTGCTGCCGTTGAGCACCCAGTGGTCGCCGTCGAGGCGGGCGCGGGTCTTCATCGCCGCGGCGTCCGAGCCGGCCTCGCGCTCGGACAGCGCGTAGGACGCGGTGGTCTCACCGCTGGCGATCGAGGGCAGCACCTGCTTCTTGAGGTCCTCGGAGGCCGACAGGATGATCGGCATGGTGCCGAGCTTGTTCACCGCCGGGATCAGCGAGGAGGAGCCGCACACGCGCGCGACCTCTTCGATGACGATGCAGGTGGCCACCGAGTCGGCGCCCTCGCCGCCGTACTCCTCGGGGATGTGGGTCGCGGCGAAACCCGCCTTGACCAGCGCTTCGAGCGCTTCCTTGGGGTAGCGCTCCTGCTCGTCGACCTCCGCCGCGTGGGGCGCGATCTCCTTCTCGGCGAGGGCGCGCACCGCGTCGCGCAGCGCGTCGTGCTCCTCGGCGAGCTGGTAGGTGCCGAAGTTCGGGTCCACCGGGTCCCTCCCTAGTCCCGTCGCATCGCCGCGGCGGGTTTCGTCGCAATGCCGCCTGCGTCACGTGGCGGACCGATATCGCCGTCATCCTAACGGCACTGAGTGCCACTAGCAATTCACCGGTGCTATATTCCGGCCATGTCCGAGGCAGTCGCTGCGGCGCCCAAGTCCCGTTCCGGACGAACTCCGCACGGCCGCCGGAAGGTGCGCAGCGCGATCGCGGTCGCGGCGCTGGAGAAGTTCGCCGAGCAGGGCTTCGAGGCGACCACTGTGGACCAGATCGCCGAGGCCGCCGGGGTCGGCAGGCGGACCTTCTTCCGGTACTTCCGGTCCAAGGAGGACGTCGTGTTCCCCGGGCACGACGAGCGGCTGGCCGAAGTCGTGGAGCTCCTGGAGGCCGCTTCCCCCGACGCGGAACCGCTGCTGGTGCTGGGGGAGGCTGCGGAGTTCGTGCTCGGGATGTACCTGGAGGAGCCCGAGGTCTCGCGCAAGCGCTCGGAGCTGACCAGGCAGGTTTCCTCCTTGCGGGACAAGGAGATCGCGAGCATCGACCGCTACCAGCGCGTCTTCGCCCGCTACTTGCGAGCCCGCTTCGCCGACCAGCCCGATGGCGAGCTGCACGCGGCGGTGGCCGCTGCGGCGGTGGTCGCCGCTCACAACCACGTGCTGCGCCAGTGGCTGCGCAGCGGGGGAGAGCTCGATGCCAGGGCGGCGTTGCGGCACGCGACCGGCAAGCTCAGCGACGCCCTCTCGGGTCAGTGGCCCGGGGGAGGGTCCGATGCCGGCCCGGAGTCGGTCGTGGTGGCGGCGGTGCGCACCTCGGCGTCGGCCGAGGTGGTCCTCAAGCAGGTGCAGGAAGCCCTGCGCGGAATCGAGCGCTGAACCCACGGCACTCAGTGCCGAGATGATCTCCAGCAGTCACGTGTTGATTACATTCATGGCTTCAGTGTCGAACGAAATCAACGCGAGGCGGGTGACGGTTCACCTGGACACAGCCGGCCGCCCCGCATGGAAGGGGAGAGCCGTCAGCCCACGAAGGCCTCGATGGCGTCGGCGCCCGCGGGAGCGCCGCCCGAGGACCGCACCACATCGCGCAAGCGGGCGAGGTTGGTGCGAACGCTCGGGTCGACGGCCACCCGGTCGACCGCCTCGCGCAGCTCGGCCGCGGTGACGGTCTCGGAGTCGAGCGCGGTCCCGAGACCCAGCTCCTCGGCGCGGGCGGCGTTGGCCGACTGCTCGGGCATCTGCGGCACGGCGATGAGCGGCACCCCGGCGTGGAGCGACTCCATGGTCGAGTTCATCCCGGCGTGCGAGACGAACGCCTCCGCGTGCCGCAGCACGGCGGGCTGCGGGAACGATCGGCGGACGTCGAAGGTGGGCGGGATCTCGCCGATGTCGGCCAGGTCGATGCGCGAACCGACCGACATCGCGACCTGCCACGGGCCGTCGGCGAACGCCTCGATGCACAGCCGGTAGAACTCCGGGCGTTCGTTGAACGCCGTTCCCAGGGAGATGAACAGCAACGGGCGCTGGGGATCGGCGGGGGAGTAGGGCTCGTTCGCGCGGTCTCCCAGCAGCGGCCCGATGAACCGGAAGCGCTCGTCGAAGGTCTCGTGCTCGAGCTGGAACTCCTCGGGCAGGAACACCAGGTTCAGCGCCGCCGGGGCTCCGCCGATGAAACTCGGTGCCTCGACGCCGAATTCGGCACCGAGCTCGCTCAGCTCGGATTCGAGCTGGTGCAGGGCCTCCGGTGGCGGGAAGCCCACGGCCTGGGCGTGCTCGGCCATCACCGCGGTGCGCAGGTCGAACTTCTCGTTGCCCGCGAAGTTGGGGACCAGCGCGATCGCCGGGATTCCGAGCTTCTCGGCCAGCATCCGGCCGTAGGTGGTCATGCCGTCGCTGCACACCGCGTCCGGCGGAGCGTCGCTGAAGTGCGCGAGCAGCACCGGCAAGCACTTTCGGACGTCGTCGACGAAGAACTCGGCCATGGTCCGCATGCGCTCGGGGGTGAAGTGCTGCCCGCGGCCGCCGACCTCGGGGATCTTGGTCGGCAGCTCGATCACCTCGGCCCCGGTGGCGCGCACGGGCTCGATCGCGTCCGTGCCGACGGCGTAGGTGACCCGGTGGCCGCGGTCGAGCAATTCGGTGACCAGCGCCAGCGTCGGGTTGACGTGCCCGAACGCGGGCACGCTGGTGAACAGGAAGTGCTTCTTCATGGCTCCTCGGAGGTGGTTACAGCGGGCGGCGGAAGCCGCGGCCCGCGATGGCGATGCCGATGGCGCACAGCAGGGCGCTGGTGGCCAGCGCGGAGATCACGCCGGTGCCGGTGGGCAGGGCCAGCGAGAGGTTGCGGGAGGCGTCCACGGCGTAGGTCAGCGGGTTGATCCTGGCGACGATGCTCAGCCAGTCCGGCAGCGCCTGGATGGGGACGAACGCGCTGGAGGCGAACATCAGCGGGAACATCGCCAGGAACCCGATGCTCTGCATGACCTCCTCCTTGCGCAGCCAGGCGCCGAGCGCGAGGAAGATCCACGACAGCGACCAGCTGACGAACAGGGCGAGGCCGAACGCGCCGAGCGTGCCGGCCAGGCCCCCGGCCGGGGCGAAGCCGAACACGAGGGAGGCGACCGTCAGCAGCACGATCAGCTGCACCGCGGTGCGCACGAGATCCGACAGGCTGCGGGCGATGAGCACCGAGCTCATCCCGATCGGCAGCGCGCGGAAGCGGGCGATGACGCCGTTCTTCATGTCGCTGACCAGCCCGACGCCGGACTGCATGGCGGCTCCGATGCCGGTGGTGACCAGGATGGCCGGCATCAGGTAGTTGATGTAGCTGCCGCCCTGGGAGGCGACGTCGCCCATCATGGCCTTGCCGAAGACCTGGCTGAACAGCACGAGCATGATCAGCGGTTGGAGCAGGCTGAAGATCACCACGCGCGGGTCCTTGACCACGGCGCGCAGCGAACGGCCCGTGAGCACGCGGATCTGGGTGGGGTAGGAGGCGCCGCGCCATCGGTG
>NZ_SMKS01000091.1:0-18860 GCF_004348435.1 Saccharopolyspora terrae
CGCAGCCCTAGCGATCTGGAACGTGCACTACAACTACCATCGGCCACACACCGCCGCCGGAGATCAGCCACCAGCATCCCGACTCCCCACCGGCGTCACCAACGTCACGGCCTCATACAGCTAGCCGTCACTCAGATCCCCATTCATCCCGCCCAGGATCCGGGAGTCTAACGGTCCGCGATGCCGTAGGTCCGCAACTCGCCACCTCATTTCGCCGCGCGGCAGCAGCGTCCCGCCCGAGTTACCGCTGTGGCCGGGGACATCGATTCGGCGATCACGAGGACTTCTCGCATGTGGTTGTCACAGCACATTCCCGGGAACGAACGAATTCCATTCGAGGAAGGAGTCGAACGATTCTCATCACCGTGAGGGAGTGCAAGTGAGGTTTAGGAATTGATGTCGGTGAGCCCATCGACGACGTTACCCGAATCATCCCCACCGTCGTACCCGACGAGTCGGCGATCTCGGTCAACGCGTTTGGCATCCGACCGCCGCAACGGGCAAGAACGTGTCTCTCCGAGGATCGACCGCGTGCGGCATGGCGGTTCTGCGGGACGGCGGTGGGTGCTCTGCGCCATTAGCGTTGCTCCTCATGGGTGAGGAGCATGGGCTGGTCACCGACCTGTTGTCGGTGTGGTGGATCGCGTTGGCGGCGGCGTTGGGGCCTGTGTTGGCGTTGATCACCCGGCGGGTCGTTCCGGACGTGGTGTGGTTGTTGGTGTTCGGGGCTTTGATCGGGCCGCATGCTCTGGGTTTGGCGGCCGCGACCGATGCGGTGGGGTTCCTGCGCGAGCTCGGGTTGGGTTTGTTGTTCCTGCTCGCGGGGTTCGAGGTGCGGGTGGCGGACATGCACGGTGCTCAGGGGCGGCACGCGGCGCTCACGTGGGCGGGGTGCGCCGCGCTGGGTGTCGGGGCCGGGCTGCTGTTGACGCACGGTCAGCTGCAGGTCGCGATCGTCGTGGCGATCGCTTCGACGTCGACGGCGTTGGGCACGTTGCTGCCGATCTTGAAGGACTCCGGCGGGACGGGCACGCCGTTGGGGCGCGCGATCATGACCCACGGTGCCTACGGAGAGCTGCTGCCCATCGTGGCGATGTCGGTGCTGCTGTCGACGCGCGGCACGTGGCAGGCTGCCGCGGTGTTGCTGGCCTTCGCCGCGGCCGCCGTGATCGTGGTCGTGCTGCCCGCCCGGATCCTGCGCAGGCTGCCGCTGCTCGGCCGGGCGGTCATGGGCGCCTCGAACACGACGATGCAGACGACGTTGCGGATCACCGTCCTCGTGCTGGTGACCTTGATGCTGCTGACGGCGGTGCTCGAACTCGACGTCGCCTTGGGTGCCTTCTCCGCAGGTCTGCTGTCGAACGCCGTGTTGCAGGCGGTCACCCAGGGGCATGCCGAGGAGATCGCGCACAAGATCGAGATCGTCGGCTTCAGCCTGCTCATCCCGGTGTTCTTCGTGACCAGCGGCATGGCCATCGACATCGCGGCGGTCGCGTCGCAGTGGCCGCTGCTGCTCGGCTTCATCGCGGTGATCCTCCTCGTGCGCGGCCTGCCCGTGTTCCTGCGCGAGGCGTGGACCGCGACCCGTTCGGGCATCACCGGGACCCGCGAGCAGGTCGCGCTGGGGCTGTACGCGGCCACCGGGCTCCCGATCATCGTCGCGGTCACGCAGATCGCGGCGTCCTCCCAGCTCATCACCGCCACGACGGCCTCGGTCATGGTCTCGGCGGGCGCGGTCACCGTGCTCCTGTTCCCGCTCGTCGCCAGCCGCTTGTCCCGGCACGCCACCTGAGGAACGCAGCGTGACAGTCCCCGCCGCTCACGCCGTCCGAAGGCCCGGTCACGGGAAGTTCTTCATCACCTCCTGAGCTCGTTGCGATCCGGCTTGCACGTCGTCGAAGTCCATCGCCGGGGCGAGCTCGATCTGGGCTCCCACGGTCTCGAAGAACGGTTCGGCGATCGACGGGAGCCGGGAGGCGTCCTGCATGTCGAACACGAAGTACGCGGTGCGCTTCCCGCCCGACGGGCTGAAGAACGCCGCTTCCGGTTGCAACTCCTCTCTGGCCCACTGCACGAGCTTCTGCAGCGTGCCGTCGCGGAACGCCTGGTTCCCCTTCTCCGTGTCGATCGAGACCTTCAACAGCATTCGCATCGCTGCCCCCATCGCTGACCGGTCCGGTGCGCTGCGCACCGGTTCCGCACCGTGCAGCGCTCTGCCACCACGGTGTCGACCGGCGCGCCTCCTGGCCAGTCGATCAGGGCACCAGCCGCGGCCGCATGATCCGGCGAGCTTCGAGTCGAAAGCCCCTGTTGGGGTCGGTTGCTGTGTCTTGTACTGGGATTGCTTCGTCCGCGAAGCGGCCACAGCGCGCACCAGCCCGCGGCCTGGAGGTAGCCATGTCGCCGACGCACGTGCCGCCCGGGTCCGCGACGAAAGCCGTGCTGCGAGCGGGGAGGCCCGAGGACGCCGAGACGTGCGGTCGAATTTGCTACGACGCCTTCGCCGGCCTGGCCTACGAGCACGGCTTTCCGCCCGACTTCTCCTCCTCGGAGGTGGGGGTGACCGCGTTGCGCGGCCTGCTGTCGCACCCGGGTTTCTACGGCGTCGTAGCGGAGATCGAGGGGCAGGTGGTGGGGAGCAACTTCCTCGACGAGCGTTCGGCCATCGCGGGCATCGGCCCCATCACCATCGCCCCTGGTGTGCAGAACTCGGGAATCGGCCGGCAGTTGATGATCGCCGTGATGCAGCGCTCGGAGAGCCGGCGTTTTCCCGGCGTGCGGCTTCTGCAGGCGGCGTATCACAACCGATCGTTGAGCCTCTACTCCAAGCTCGGGTTCCAGATCCGCGAGCCCGTGCTGAACATGCACGGCGAGCCGATCGGCCGCACTGTGCCCGGCTACGCCGTCCGGTCGGCGACGTCCGATGATCTCGAGGAGTGCAACCGAGTCTGCCACGACGTCCATGGCCACGACCGTGCGGGAGAGATCCGCGACGCGTTGTCCCAAGGCGTCGCCCAGGTGGTGGAGCACGCCGGGCGCATCACCGGATACACGACGGGGGTGGGGTTCTTCACCCACTCGGTCGCGGAGACCAACGACGGCCTGCGGGCGCTCATCAGCGCAGCCAACGAGTTCGGCGAACCCGGCTTCCTGCTACCGGCCCGAAATGGCCAGGTGGTCGGTTGGTGCCTCGACCACGGTCTTCGCATCCGCATGGTGACAACGCTGATGACGATCGGGCTCTACAACGAGCCTTCAGGAGCCTATCTGCCGTCGATCTTGTACTAGGTCCTCGTACGCAGCCGACGAAACCGATCACACCGTTGCGCAGCTCGACGCCTGGGCGATGAGGTCTGCGGTTGCGCGGGCGCTTCCCCAGGACAGGGTGATTCCCGCGCCGCCGTGGCCGTAGTTGTGCACGACCGTTCGGCCGGGGATCAGGTGCCGGTCGAGTTCGACGCGTGGGCCGTCTACGCGCGCGGGGCGCAGGCCTGCGTGGTGTTCCAGGACGCGGGCTCGGCGCAGTTCGGGGACGAGTTCGGTCGCGCGCGCCCACAACGCCTTCGCGGTGCCGGGGTCGGGGGTGGTGTCGGTCTTGCCGGGCTCGAAGGTGCCTCCGATGATCACGTCGTGGCGGCGGGGGTGGACGTAGGTGTGCCCGCCGGGGTTGTGCTCGTCGCGCACCGAGACCGCGAGTCCTGGGTTCGACGCCCGGATGACCTGCCCGCGCACGGGCTGCACGGTCGTGTCCCCGCACAGCGTGCGGGACGCCAGCCCGGTCGCGTTGACCACGACGCGCGCGTGGTCGGTGAGCTCCGCCAGCGAGGCCAGCTTCGTGTTGCGCACTTCGACGCCGAGCTCCAGCGCCTGCGCGTGGAGCCACGGCAGGTACGTCGGAACCTCCACCATCGGCACGGAGAACCGCCAGGTTCCGGTGAACGGGTCGTCCGCGTCCTCGGTCGCGAACCCCGGCACCGCCGTCGACCACCACGGGTCCGCGGGCAGCGGGCGCCGGTGCAGCATGCGGGTGCCGATCATGCGCACCCCGGGCACTCCTCGTTCCGCCTGGTCGGCGAAGACGTCGAAGCTCTCCTGCGCGAAGGTCAGCGCTCGCTCGCTGCCGCCGATGCCGACCGGGTACCAGACCGCGGCCGCGAGCCAGGAGGTCGTCCTCGCGGGTTCGTCGGCGGTCACCACGCACACCCGCGCACCGCGCCGGCGCAACTCGACGGCGCAGGTCATCCCCACGATGCCGCCACCGACCACCACGACGTCGAACTCCTCCACCTTGCCCCGCTCTCCACGACGACACGAACTCGCCCAGTCCACGTCATCCAGCAGGCCGTTGTCCAAGATCCGATGGGTATGCGCTCATAAGGAGCGCTTATAGTAGCTGGATGGAGGTTCGTCGGCTGCGCTACCTGGTCCACCTGGCCGAGCACGGCAGCTTCACCCGCGCGGCGGCTTCGCTGCACATCGCCCAGCCCGCGCTCAGCCAGCAGATCCGGTTGCTCGAACGCGAGCTCGGCGCGGAGCTCGTCGACCGCCGGCCGAGCGGGATCGCGCTGACGCCGGTCGGTGAGGTCGCGGTCGCCGAAGCCCGGCAGGTCATGGACCGGCTCGACCGCGCCGAGCGGGCCATCCGCAACGCCGTCACGGGCCAGGTCGGACGGTTGCGCATCGCCTACACGCGCTCGGCTCCGGGCGGTGTGACGGCCGAGCTCGTCGACCGCTTCCGCGAGCTCCACCCGGGCATCGAACTCGCGCTCACCACAGGGTGGACCGCCCGCAACATCGCCGATCTGCGCAACGGCTCGCTGGACGCCGCGTTCGTCCGCCCACCGCTGGACGTCCCGGACCTGCGCTGCGACACGCTGACCACGGAGGAACTCCTGCTGGCCGTGCCCGCGGAGCACGAGCTGGCGTCGGTGCGCACGGTCCGCCGCGAGCAGGTCGAGGACCAGCCCGTCGTCCTGTGGCCGCGCGAGAACGCCCCCGGCATGTACGACCGGATCGTCAACCAGATCTGGCCGGGTTCGTCCCCGCGAGTCGTGCGCGAGGAACCCGACGACGAACAACTCCTCCGCGCCGTCGCCGACAACGCCGGCATCGCACCGGTGCCCGCTCCCCGTGCGCGCTCGCTGCGCACCCGCGGCGTGCGGCTCAAGCACCTCGCGGCACCACGCCCCACCGTCGACCTGGCCCTGGCCTACCACCCCGAGACGAGCCCCGCGCTCAACCACTTCCTCGATCTGTGCGGGCAGATGCCGGGACGGTGATCAGCGCGATTTCGTGGTCCGGCTCTCGCCCACGAGCAGAAGAGCTGGGGGGATGGCCCAGCGTGCGCTTCGGTGATCAGCGCAGGTCGACATCGTTCGGAGCCAGGTGGACGGCCCCGCAGGCCTCCACCAGGGTGGGGCCGAAGAGCGCCGCCGGGGTGTGGGCGCCGGGGCGGCCCTCACCTGCCACCAAGCGCTTCGCCACCTCAGCGGCGAGGGCGCCGGTGAAGATCTGGGCGTCTCCGGTCTTCAGCCAGCCCTCGCACGTGCTGCCGTCAGCCCATCGGACCCGGGCGTGTCCCCCACGAGTGCTCGCGCGGGCGCTCACGAGCCTTCACGCGCACCTGAGCGAGACGCCGCTTGGCGAAGGTCCTGACCACCTGGATCCTCAGCACCGCGACGCCCAGGGGAAGGAAGGCGCGAACCGCCGGCGAAGTGGGGGCCTCGCTCGACGCGGAGACCACCGACTGAGCCCCGCTCGCGCGGTGAGCGGCAACGAGTTCGCCGAGCGGCAGACTCGCCGTCTTCACCTGGGTGCCGTCCGGCAGGGTGAGGGTCATGAGTTCGTCGCCGAGCCGGGCCGCTGCCAGTTCGCCCTGACCGCGACCTGGCGACGCCAGACCGTCGACGAGCGTGGCCGCCAGGGCCTCGCCGACCTTTCCCTCTTCCATTCCCAGGGAGGGCACCATGTCCACTCGGACCGCGGCTGCCGGCGGGCGCCCTTCGCACAGCTTGACCACGACGCTCTCGGTGGCCGCCACGCCGAAGCCGGCCCCGCTGACGAGCGTGCGGTCCGCAGCTGCGGCCTCCTCCCCCAGGTCGAGCAACGCGGAGAGGGCTTCGACGTCGTTGGCCAGGTCGACGTAGTGGCTCGTGGGCAGGCACGCCCGCACCAGCGGCGGCGCGGTCTCGGCGAAGGGCCCGACCGTGTTGATCACGACATCAGGCCGCGCCTGCCGGATTCGCTCCGCCATCTCGTCAGCGGAAGCGGCGACGACCGTCGTGGCACCGGGGACTCGGGCCGCGACCTCCGTCAGGCGGGCAGCGTTGCGACCGACCAGAACCGGGTGCACACCCCGCTCGGCCAGCTGCGCAGCGACCTCCCGACCGGCACGCCCGGTGCCACCCAGCACCCAGACCTTGCTCTCCATCACACGACTCCGATCGGCTGACCCCAGTGATGACACGTCATGTCATCACGCTACACCTCGATGACATGACGTGTCATCAGTACGCTGAGCGGGTGAGCAGATGGCAGCCCCACGCGCGGGAACGACTGGAACGCGCTGCCCTGGAGCTTTTCGAAGAGCAGGGTTTCACCCCGACGACCGTTCCGCAGATCGCCGCGCGCGCAGGCCTCACGACACGCACGTTCTTCCGGCACTTCGCCGACAAGCGCGAGGCCCTCTTCGGCAACGCGGAGGCCTCGTCAGAACAGCTCGAGCGCCACCTGATGGAGGCTCCTGCCACCCTGTCAGCGGCCGCGTTGATCCTGCACGGCTTGGAGCACACGACCCGGTACCACTTCGAGGGCCGGAAGGACGATCTGCGTCGGCGCAGCGCCATCATCCAGTCCGATACCGGCCTGCTGGAGCGGAACCTGCAGAAGCGCGCTGCGGTGCGCGACACCTTCGCGCGAGAGCTCACCAGGCGCGGCCACGACACCGCGGCCCTGCACGCCGAGATCGGCGTGCTCGCGCTCTTCACGGCGATCGAGCAATGGCTCGGCGAGGACGACGACCGCACGCTGTTCGACTGCGTCCTCGAATCCCTGGAATCCCTGCGTGGAGTCGTCGCCGACTACTCACCCGAGCCCGGAAGCTAGCTCCCGAGAACCTGCTCCGTTGGTGAAATCATGCCAACAGCAAGAGGAAACGTCCTCCGACAAAGGATTTGCTGCGGGCGAGAAGCGTTTTCAGCGCCACCAGCGCGGTCGGTGCCGGCGCTTGAGCCAGCGGGCGAATTCCGCGGCATCAGCTCGGGCTCGTCGGCCGGGCGGGTGCTCGGTGGCGTAGGAGTCGAAGAGCGGGCGGAATTCGTCACCGAGCTGGTCAGCGAGGTCTGGGCGGAGTTTCTCCACGACCCGGCGACGCTTGTTGAGCAGTGCTCGTTGCTGGACTCGCAGCTGCTCCTGGTCGAAACCGGGTGGGTCCTGGGCGTCGCCGAGCAGCGCGGCGAGCAGCTGCTCTTGTTGTGCGGCGAGGTGTTTCCGGGCCTCGCTCATCGCGTGATCGCCGTGCGGATCGCGGTCAGTTCGGCGGCGAGTTCGCCGTCGCTGGGGAAGTGGTCGTCGCGCTCGAGCAGGACTCCGGGTGGGGACGTCCGCGCGTGCAGTTGCGCGAGCAGGTCGAGGACCTCGGGCAGGACGGGGTGGGCGTGGGTGTCGTGGTAGACGCCGTTCTGCCAGATCCCACCGCCGACGTGGACGTAGGCGACCCGATCCAACGGCACGGTGTCCAGGAACTTCTCGGGATCGGTGCCCAAGTTGCGGGAGTTGGCGTACAGGTTCGCGACGTCGAGGATCAGCCGGCAGTCGGTGAGCGCCACCAGTTCGGAGAGGAATTCCGCCTCGCTGAACTCGGCGTCCGGCCATTCCACCAGAGCCGCCACGTGCTCCAACGCCAGCGGAACGGGCAGCAGCTCCTGCGCTCTTCGCACGTTCTCGACGAGCACCTCGAGCGACTCGGAGGTGCGCGGCGGAGGCAGGATGTGCCCGGCTTCCCACGATCCGGCGCGGGTGAAAGCCACGTGATCGCTCACCAGCGGCGCGTCGAGCGCGGTGGCCACGCGCGCCAGGTGGCGCACCCGGGCGGTGTCGACCGGTTCGGCTCCGGCCAATGACAGCGACACGGCGTGCGGCAGGACCGGGAGTCCGCGTTCGCGCAGCAAGCGCAGCGATTCCGGGATTCGGCGCGGGTTGACGCCCTCGGCGACGCACTCCACGAAGTCCACGTCGAGGCGTTCCACGGTGAGGTCGATTTCAGGGCGCCAGCCGATTCCGACGCCGAGCTGCGGTGTTCCGGCGTTCATCAGCCACCCCCACCTCCACCGCAGCCGCCACCGCCGCCCCCGCAGCTGGAGCCGCTGCTCCCGGAACCTCCGCCGGACCCCGCTGTGCGCAGCAACCGCGCGATCGTCGGATCGGGATGGGCTCCCAGCCCTCCCTGCGCGACGAGCTCCGCGGCCGAGGCCGCCACGACCGGACCGAGCCCCAGCGCGGCATGCGCACCCCGGTTCTCATGGGTGTTGGGCGAAGTCTGCTTCCGCATCGCGTCTCCCGCGCGGGTGCGCAACGGGTGGCCGCAAGATCCGCGGGCGAACGCCCAGGCGGTCACGGTCACGCCCAGTTCGAGCACCAGGAAACCGACGGGATGGCCGAGCCGCAACCCGTTCACGCCGCGCACCACGGCGATCAGCGCCAGCAGCGGAAAACCCCACACCAGCACCCGCAGCGCGGTCTGCGCTCCCGGAGGGACGAGCAGGCCGTGGTCGATGAGTCGTTGCTGCATGGAGCCGCAGTAGCCGCTGCGGCGGAACGCCTTGCGCAACCGGTCGAGCCTGCCTCGACGGTCGATCAGCGACCACACGTGGCGCTGCACCTCGTCCTCGTCACCGATGTCGATGCGCTGCAGCTTGTGACGCCGGTTGATCCGTACCCGGCCGTTGTCGACCAGGCCGGCCAACGCGGTGTCGGCCACCCGGTCACTGCCACCGTTGAGGAACGCCCGTTCGTACACGTCCGGGACGTGCGCGACGTCGGCCGGTGAGCGCTGCGCCTTCACCTTCGCGCGGAAGAGCACGACGATGACGCACCACGCGACGAGCACCCCGCCGTACAGCACCAGGAATTCCGGCCCGCTGAGTCCCCACGGCTGGTCCATGTCCTCCCCCACAGCAGTTCTCAAGCGGACCCGCGCGGCCCCTGCAACACGGGTCCACGCACTTGGACGCGCGGAAGCCGCGACCGGTTGCGTCCACGCGTCCATTTTTCCTGCCGCGTTACGGCTGCCCCGCCGGGGTCGTTCGCAGTTCAGCCGTGGGAGGCGGTCCGCACCGCGGTGGCACGGCGGGATCCCAGCACCGCTCCCAGCACGGCAACGGCGTGACCGACGAGCGCCAAGTGGAAACCGCTGGCGGTGACCACATCGACGAGCAGACCGCCCAGCGCCCCGGCGGCGAAACCCGCCCAAGCGCCGACCAGTCCGAACAGCAGCGTTCGCCCCAGCGGCGCGCGAGCCGTCAACACTACCAGCGCGACGACGATGAGACCTATCAGAGTGACGGAGAGAGTTGGCATCAGCATTCACCCACCATGCGCTCCCGCGCAGACACGAGAATCCGGGCAAACCCGGAGGACCGCCCCGAACCCGACCGGGTTTGGATCGGGATCGTCCTGCCCGCCTGCGTTCGGGCACGCGTGGCCGCACTGCCTCGAGGCGCTGATCGAGGCGATCGGAGAGCTTCCGGTTCCCCGGCGGGCTACATTTGATCGCCAGGAGCGACCAACTGCGTTGGTCATGGCCGAAAGGCGTCATCAAGTGCTTGAGCACGTCTCGATCCCGCGCGGGCCGATCGAGCTCGCCGCCCATCTCCACCTTCCCGACGAGGCGCCGCTGCGCGCGGTGGTTCTCTCCACCCCAGGTAGCAGCGTCAAGGAGCAGATCGGCGCGAACTACGCGTCCCGCCTGGCGTCCCGGGGCATCGCGGCCCTGGTGTTCGATCCCGCGCATCAGGGGCAGAGCGGCGGCGAGCCGCGCGACCTCGAAGATCCCTACCGGCGCGGCGAGGACATCTCGTACGCGATCGACGCGCTCAGCACGTTCCCCGGCATCGATCCTGAACGCATCGGTGTGCTGGGCATCTGCGCTGGTGGCGGTTATGCCGTGCACACCGCGCGCACCGATCACCGCATCAAGGCGGTCGGCGTGGTCGTGCCCGGCAACATGGGCACATCGTTCCGCGGCTTCCAACCGGACGGCCCAGCCACCGCGCTCGACTCGATGGCCGCGGCGCGCATCGAGGAGACCCGCAGCGGTGCGCTGACGCGCGCGAACTGGCTGCCCGACACGCTGGAAGACGCTGCGGCGGCCGGGATGACCGATCTCGACACGACCCAGGCGATCACCTACTACCGCACCGAACGGGGCCACAACCAGCACTCGACCAACCGCCGTCTCGCCCGCGGCGACTCGCTGCTGCTGGGCTACGACGCCTACCACCTGGTCGACCAGCTGATGACCCAGCCGCTGCAGGTCATCCTCGCCGGGCGCAAGGGCAACACCGGCTCCTACGAGTCCGGGATGCGGCTGTGGGAGCTGGCACCCAACCCGGTCGACCTCATGGTGATCGAAGAAGCCGGCCACTACGAGATGTACGACGAACCCGAATACGTCGACAAAGCCGTCGACCGCCTCACCGACTTCTACACAGCAAACCTCTGACGTCCGGACGTCACTAACTGAGTGGTGCCACAAAAGGTGCGCACCCGCGTTGAACCAGCAAGGAGCACTACCGTTGGCCGCTCGGTGCTAGAAGGACTGCTCTTGCACGCGTCGCAGCACTGCTTCCGTGCCAAATTCCTCGCGCGCGCCCGGGTTTTCGGTGTAGAAGCGGAGCAAGTGGTAGACGAGCGCAGGGTCGACAGCTAGGTGAATCGTATCGATCTCGATCATGGGAACCGGGGGAAGCTTGTCGAGCTTCCATGGACCTGCGAGCTGCCGCTTCCGCCAAGGCGCGTTGCTGTAAGCGATGACGAGGATTTCTCGGGTTCCGTTGTAGCTCGGCTTGATCCCGGCAAACGAATCCCACGGGAGAAAGGACTCGAACGCTCTACCTTCCTGACGAATTCCGTCTGCCGCCAGGATGACGCGGCCTCGCCGGATTCTACCGAGCGCCACGAGAACGAAGAAACTCGCGAAGAACAACGCGGCGACAGCAGCGAGCAACGTCGGGATGCCCGGAGCGAACGCACCACCACCAGCCTGGCCGTAGTCCCAAACCGCGAACACCGCGCATAGGAACAAGCACGCTACCAACACGTTGATCAGGGCGAACTGGGCACCCGAATACCTGATCTCCGTCGCACGCCGGCCAGCGATGGTCGTGGTGCCGAGATCGGCAACGCGATGCTGCGGTCGCAGACGCGTCAAATACCCGAACGCCGCGGAGAACCAGAACAGCCCCGCAAACAGCACGGCGTACTTGACCGCGCCCACAAAACCGGTGCCGGCGGCGACAAGCGCCACGCCGATGCTCAGCACACCGAGCACAACGAGAACGCCGAACGCTAGGACAAACCTGCTCCTGCTCTCGACCGGCCACTCCGCCGGAGTCTCCAGGGGGCTAGAAGACGGCATTCCAGGCATCCTCTGCAGCTCCTCCAATTGCGCTGGCTGTATCCCCGACAGCATTGGCACCATCTTCGATGGCGCCACCGACGTCGCCGATCCCGTTCTGCCAGATCGAGTCGGTGACACCGGATGCGAAGATACCGACGCCTGCACCGACCACAGCACCCACTGCGGTGCCGACGACGGGCACAGGGATCATCGTGCCGACCGCAGCACCGGCAGCGACGGAGGCCCCGAAGCCAACGCCTCCGGACACGACCGCTTGGTCGACGGGTTTGCCATTGGCGATGTCGTATGCGACGCCAGCAACCGCGAGCGCGCCACCTGCGCGAAAACCCCACTTGGCTGCTTTGCCATCGACATCGTTCGCAGCCTTCACGACGTCATCAGCCTGATAAGCGGCAGCCCGTCCTCTGTCGAAATCGTCGTAGATCGAAGCAGCCGTGGTTCCGGCAGGAGCTGTACGCGCGCGTTCCATAAGGCGGGCGGCTTCATCAGTCAAGTGCTGGGACTGCTGGCGCAAGATCGATGTGTGCTTCGCGGCGAGAGTACCTGCTGCACCGTTGGTGAGGTCTCCGACGACGATGAACCACTTCTGGGTGACGTCGTTCTTCATGTTGACCAGTGTGTCGGCGGCAAGCTTCTCCAGATGCCGCGCAGCATCGGCATCCTTCTGTGCTCGCTGATATGCAGCGACTTTAGCCGCGTGATCTTCTGCGGCTTCCGTTGCACCCTCGTGAGCTGATTCCGTCTCCGGTGTCGCAGCGGCTCCGCTGGGCGCGGCTCCTGGGGCAGCCGGGGCCGGACCTGGCTCCTCGATAACGTCACCGTGGACCTTCAGGCCGGCTGCCGCGGCTCGTTCGCGCACTCCCCGCATGTCGTCCTGAGCGCGCCGCAAGTCTGCCGCGTACTTGTCGAAGCCTTCGGCCGAAGAACTGATAGCGGTGGAGAACTTTTCCGTCTTACCCCCCGCCGTCCCCATCTTCCGGCTGAACGCGTCACCAGCAGGCCCGTGCCATCCTCCGTTGGCACCATTCCGAGCCTCGTAGATGCTATTCGTGACTTGGGCGATTCCAGGCTGGAACGTCGAACGTAGCCAATCGCTCACCGCGCGCACGCTCGCTGGGTCGCCCTCGATCTTCGTATCTATGGGCATGGTTACGGCTCTCCCACAGCTTTGCGGAGTTCGTCGGTGGCCGAGGCATCGTTGTCCTTATAGGTGCGATTCGCCTCGCTGACGTCATCCCCAGCACCGGCCAAGCCGAGCACGAGTGAGCTCGCGTTCTCGACAAGGTGCGCGACAACGGCAGCAACTGCTGGCGTACCAACCCCGGCGTCCGGAGTTCCAGGAATCGACTTGCCCACGCCATCCAAGGCGCTACTCGCATCCGAGAACGTCGAGCTGATCGACGCGAGCACCGTGTGGTCAACGTAGAAGCCGCTCACGACGCCCCCTCTTGCCTCTTGCCCTCAGGAATGAACACGTCGAGCAACAACAACGAGAACGGTTGCGCTCGCTGCAACTCGTCCAGAGCCACTGTCGGCATCACCAGCCAAGGCTGGTTCCTCCCGCAGCAGTGCTGAAGCCGATCCAGCGCGGAGTACGCGAGCAACGCCACACGGCCGTCCCGCGTCTCGCGCATGGCGATACGTGCCTGTGCCGCATCGGACACCGACTCGGCGCACGGCAGATAGACGACCGGTGGGAAGTCAGGTGGGATCGACTTCCCGCCCGGCATATCATCGGGAAGGGTCATGACCAGGGTTCACTCGTTCCACCATTGGCTTACAAGACGCTGCGAACTGAAGCGTCGCTCCGGCACGCACAGTCCCGCAGTCAATCATTCGAGCACCGAACACGCGACCGTTCTGGGCGAATGATCAGCGACGAATGAGCGGCCGGAGGCGAAGGTCACGATGGAGGAGAGAGCCACAACGGCCTTGCCAGCCCGGAGGTCGTCACAGTCCCTGAGCCGAACCCCGTGCCCGGCCAGGCACCGCTGAAGACCACCGCCTGCCTGCGCACGCCACTCCGGCATCGCCGTGGGAGCTGGCCCGCCGATGGCTTCCCGTACGAGCTGCAGTGACCACTGGGCACGAGAGCGTCGGCACAGTGACTGCGCTAAGTACGACCGTCACCGCCACGTAGCAGCCCCCGAGCTAAACCCTCAGAGCTCAGGCCACGCCACTACCTAAGTCGTCGAACTCGCCGGCTTTGCAGCCCTTGATCCAGGCGTCCATCTCGGCCGGGGTGAAGAGCACGGTGCCCGCTTCGGGGCGCTTGCTGTTGCGGACTGCGATGGTGCCGTCGTGCAGTGGGGCGACCTCGACGCAGTTGCCTCCTGCGTCGCTGAAGCTGGACTTGCGCCAGGCGGCCTCGGACAGGTCAGACATGGATGTCCTCCCGATGCTGTTGCTCCAATACTGCAACCAGCATCTCGGCTGAGTCAGCCTCGGACAGCGCCATATGGCGCAGATCATCGAACATGTTCATCAGCGTGACGACGCCACCTTCGTCGCTGACCATATGCCCACCCAGAGGGCCGTCGAAATATCCCAGCGGCGGGTCGATCTTGGCGTCAGCGAAGTGCAGGACGGTGAAGTTGCCGGCTATGCCACCGCTTCCACAGCTGTCCGCGGCAAGTACCTGGATGGTGATGTTGGGAGCTTGCGAGGCCTCCACGAGTCGTCGCAGCTGGCCGACGAGCACTTCTTGCCCGCCCACTTGCAGGCTCAACGCTGCTTCCGCGACCACGACGTGCAGTTCCAGGGGGTTCGGTGCAGTCAGTCTCCGCTGTCGTTGCATTCGGGCAGCGACCCACTTGTCGACGAACTCCGGAGCGACCTTGTGCCGGCCGGCGGTGTGGATCGCGCGGGCGTACTCCTCGGTCTGCAGAAGCCCAGGAACGAGTACAGGTTCGTAGGAGTTCAGAGCTGTCGCATCTTCTTCGAAGCTGACGAGCGGGCGCAGCCATTCAGGAAGACCGTAAGTCGCCCACTGCGACGTCCTTGCCGCGACTGGTCGCGTAGCTGTTCCAGCCCTGTCCGCACCGAAGCGGCGGCACCTAGCTCCGCGAGCAGACAAGCCAGGTCAGACTTGCTGATCTTCGTCTTGCCGGACTCCCAGTTGACGAGCGTCGCGTGCGTGCGACCGATGGCCGACCCAACATCGGTCTGGGTGCGGCCCGCTGCCTCACGAAGGCGCCGCAACTCCGCACCCAACCGCCGCAACGGTGCTGACGAACCAGCCATCGTCGGCCCCTCTCGCTCAAGATCGACCTGGGAGAACCCTACCTGCAGCACCTTGACATCAAAGATTACGCACGATCGTGCGAGAGCAGGTGGTCCGCGACCTCGACGGCGGGCCGACCTGCGTCGTTGAGGATCCGCGCTGCCCGCAACCGGTCGGCTTCGGACATCGGCAGGGCGTCGAGCACCGCGGAACGCACGGTGTCGTGCGCGAAATCGGTGCCGGAAGCCGCCACGACGTCGCACCGGCGCAGCACGCCGAGCGCTTCGGCGACCTGCCACCGAGTCACTCCGGCCAACGCGGCCACGGATTCCGCCCCAGCGGCGGGGCCGAGAAGGGCCATCGCGGCGGCGACCCTGCCGACCCGCTCGGGTTGCCCGGCCAGCCGGCTCAGCACCGAGGCCGCCAGCACCTCCCGCCCGACTTCCTCGACGGCGGCGACGCCGTCCGAATCCGGCCGGACCCCGGCACGGACGAGGTCGTCGAGCAATCGGTTGAGCAGCGCCGGGTTCCCCCCGGACGCTCGCGCGCAGGCGTCGACGAATCGGCCGTCCAACCCCTCCGGGAAGACCTCCGCCACGACCGCGCCGACGTCGGTCCAGTTCAGCGGACCCAGCTCGATCACGGTCGTGGCGCGCTGGGCGACGATGCCGGACATGGCCGCCCGCGCAGCGCCTTCTAGTGCGTCGCAGCGGTAGCCGAGCACGACCAGCAGCGGCAGGTCGTCGGCTCTTCGGAGCAGGAAGTCCAACCAGCGCAGCGAACCTCCGTCGCACCGGTGGGCGTCGTCCACGACGAGCACCAGCGGAGCGCTGGACATCAGGTCCGCCGCCAGGGAGTGCAGACCCGACAGCACCGCGTAGTCGGCGGCGGGCCGGATCGCGGGCGACAGCGCCGGGAAGAGCACCGGAACCGCCGGGTCGGCGACGTCGTCGGCGCCGAGCTTGAGCGGTTCGAACAGCATCCGCACCGCGTCGAAGCCGGACGGGGAGTCCACTTCGGAGCAGCGTGCTCGCAGAACGGTGCAGCCGCGCGCCAATTCGTGCCGCCGGACTCCGCTCAGCAGACGACTCTTGCCCATTCCGCTCGGTCCTCGGACGACCACGCACCGCGCACGACCGGAACGAGCCTTCGCGAGACCGCCCGCGAGTGCGGCGCACTCGCGGGACCGGCCGACCAGGGGCTGAATCCACCCGGCGCTCTCTTCGTCACCCCGCAACCCAACTCACCCCGACTCACACGAGAATCAGCGGCAACAGTGGGCATTGACGGTGCACCTCTCCCGAATCCTGAGGAATCCCGACTGCCGGGAAGGTCTGTTTGCCTCCGCACGGAGACACCACCGATCGTATGAAGAGCGCTCTTATGAGGTCAACGCAAGGGAGTGGGCACCGCCTAATGTTGTGGTTGCAGATGCCCACAGTTCTGTAACGCCGCCGAGAAAAAAATTGAACCGCCCTCGTCCAGCGACAACAAAAAGCCTCAACTCCATACGGGCTCCCCACGTTGCGGAGCACGGCGCATCCGGCGGGTACGGGAAACAGCGCAGCCGAGCACGCGTGACCCACACCGCTTGCCGCCAGGAAGAGCATTTAGTTGCGCACGACCCGAGGCGCCAACACGGACAAGTCCGAACACCCAGAGCAATTGCTCAAATGAGCCAACACCCCGTTCCGCTCAGATGAGCGCGGTTAAAATCCCATAATTCACAGAGTTGCCATATTACTCCCAACTCGAACAGGAACCCTTATGTTTACAACGTATCCTGTGAAACAACGGATCGTTGTCTCGCCGTGACAGCGTGAAACGACTCAATCCGATCCGAGCGCGTTCACAACGCACCGAACAGTTGGCCCACCTGCGACGACTCGCGCTATTGGTGATCAACGAGCTGGGGCCTTCCGGCCGGTGTGCGCGGGACTCAGCTCGCGGACCGCTGGGAAGTGGTCCAGCGGATGCGGCCCCCCGGTTTGTAGATCGAGAGCCACGCGGCGGCCCCGATGGTGAGGAGGTGGAACACGGCCATGCCGACGAGGTTGACCCGCGCCCCGTTGACGGCCCCGACGGGCTGCATCGCGTCGGCGATCCAGCCGGGCGTGAGGCTGGCGGTGATAGCGATCGTGGCGACGACCAGGACGAGCTTGATCAGCGGCCAGTAGTGCTTCGCGACTCCCCACTTGGTGCCGACGGCGAGGACGAGCCCGGTGCCCAGGGTGATCAGCGATGCGGGGCGCGCGAGCGAACCGATGAGCAGCTCGTGGAACTCGTACCCGGCGCGCACGATCGCGGCGTCGGACTCCGTCAGCGCCGCGACGGT
This sequence comes from Saccharopolyspora terrae, assembly GCF_004348435.1. Classification (NCBI taxonomy): domain Bacteria; kingdom Bacillati; phylum Actinomycetota; class Actinomycetes; order Pseudonocardiales; family Pseudonocardiaceae; genus Saccharopolyspora; species Saccharopolyspora terrae. The sequence goes on from NZ_SMKS01000091.1 coordinate 17,197, forward strand.
GAGGACGAACGTCACCGCAGCGATCCCGAACCACCCCGTTCCGGCGACGATGTGCGCCAACAGCACCGCCCGCCGCGCTCGCGCGGAGAGCCGGTCTCGGGGTCTGCGCGGGGTGCGACCGCTCGGTGCGGCGGACGGCGTGGGTTGCCTGGAGGTGGTCATCAACGCTCCACAAGGTGTCGGGCCCACCGAGGGGCAGGCACGTCGACTTCGGTGTGTCAGCGATGATCCGCCGCGCACGACCCCTCAGACATCCTCACCAGCGCTGATTCGCACGTACGCAACCCTGCGTACGCCACAGCGCTCCCGGTGCGGCTGCTCGCTGCCTGGCCATCTCCGGGACTGAGCGGGGTTGTGGGGCACGAGGTTTCCTCCACCGAGTCGTTCGGCGCCCGATGGTCGTGCGCGGAGCGCGATGCGTCCGGTCTACGGGCCTGGGGGCAGTCTCCTCCTCGCAGGTCCAAGGTGAGCTGCCCGCCGTCGACCACCGTCAGCGGCGTGAACGGGTCGGGGTTGCGCGAGAGGCACTTCGCGCAGTCGACCGGCGCGGTCACGGCTTCCGAGCTGCCGGCAAGGGCGAACGCGTCCAGCGGCTGGTGACAGGCCGGCCCTGGAAGCTTCAGCCCGCCGACCCAGTCGCGGAGCTCGACCTCGTGGACGCGGCGCTGGGCACCCGGCTGCCGGAGGTTTCGATTGCGGAAGCGCGCGCATTCGCGCTCCGACATGTGCTTGAGCAACAACGAGGTCGGGTCCTGGCGACGCTCGATCGCGGTCACCCGTTCAGGGTGCTCGTTGCTCCCGGGGACCCATGACCGCGATTCCGGTGAAACCGCTGGTCCGTACGACTGATCGGCCCGTGCGAGAGCGCGCGCCGAACGGCCCGCGGTCAAACACGGTGACGAGGAGGTCACATCGCGCAGCAAAGCCTACGAACGCCTCCACAACGGCCACATCAACGGCCGAGCCGTCATCGTGCCGAACGCCTGATCGTCACCATCCGCTCTGCTGAACTGGTTTCAGCCGACGTCAATCTCCGAATTCGCGTACATCCGCGACCGAGAACAACGCTCGCTTCGCTGAACGTGGGCTGAACGACATCAAGCCGGTCTACCGGGCAGAACGCTTGAAGGCTCAGACGCCGCCGACGCCCAAGTCGTCGAACTCGCCGGTTTTGCAGCCCTTGATCCAGGCGTCCATCTCGGCTGGGGGCTCGGTCGTCATCATCGCCGAGCCACAGCTCCAGGACGCTGGCGACCCCAGTCTGCGGCGACCTCGTGGGCGATGTCTTCGAACAGCCAGACGCGAGCCGACCGATCCTGGAGTTCAGCAGCGAAGCCTTCGCCTCGTTCTCAACCCGGGTGAAGTCCGGCGATCTTTGATGGCACGCTTACGCGCCCTCCGTCTTACCGTGAAGACGGAGGGCGCTTCTGTTCCCGCCCCGAGACTGTCAGACCAGCGATTTTTGAATCCCCGGAAGCCACTCATGCAGCACGGAAAGCAGCCGCTCCTTCGTCTTCTCCAGTAGATCTTTGCCCAGTGAGGTGATCTCAGTGGGTTGGGGCTGAGTGCCTGGAGGGGTGTGGGCGTGGGGTCCACGATAGAAGAGGTCTCACCACAAGATCATTCTTCACAGGACCAGGACCCCACGTGATCACTTATCGTGC
>NZ_SMKS01000092.1:0-18452 GCF_004348435.1 Saccharopolyspora terrae
TGTCGGTGGCGATGGCGGGGAGGGTCCGCCCGGTCCCATTCCGAACCCGGTAGCTAAGCTCCCCAGCGCTGATGGTACTGCACTCGCTAGGGTGTGGGAGAGTAAGACACCGCCGACACAATCCTTAGATGGGGTGGGCAGGAGAAGAAATTCTTCTGCCCACCCCATTTTTCATGCCCGAAAAACCCCGCGGATACCTGATTCGGAATCCACCGGCGGAGACCACGCCTTTTTGGCGCGAGTTCGTTGTTGAGGAAGTGGACCCGCCGCCCGTAACCTCGTGCCATGAGCGGTGTTCGGATCTTGGTCGTGCAGCCGTCGCCTGTTGACCCTCTGGGGCGTCTCGGTGACTGGTTGAGGGATGCTGGCGCCGAGCTGGAGGTCGTGCAGCCCGCGGAACGCGCTCTGCCGAGCCTCGACGATTACGACGCGCTCGTCGTTCTCGGCGGCGAGATGGGCGCGTACGACGACATCGACCACCCGTGGTTGTCGGACGTCCGCCAGATGCTCAGCGGTGCGGTGGCCAAGCGGCTGCCGGTGCTCGCGATCTGCCTCGGCGCGCAGCTCCTGGCGGCGGCGTCCGGTGGTCAGGTGCGGCCCATTCGGAAGGGCCCGGAGGTCGGCACTCTTCTGGTGGCCAAGCGCGATGTCGCCGCCGAGGATCCGCTGCTCGGTCCGCTTCCGCTGACGCCGGACGTCGTGCAGTTCCACAACGACGAGTTCAGCCTGCCGCCCTCGGCGCAGCTGCTGGCCTCGTCTCCGAAGTGCGACAACCAGGCGTTCCGCCTCGGAGACTGCGCCTACGGCTTGCAGTTCCACATCGAGACGACGCCGGAAGTCGTGCTGGAATGGGCTCGGAACTCGCCGGAGATGGCGGCCACCGCGCGTGCCGGCCAGCTCGACCCCGAACATCTCGTGGAGTTCCACGCCGATCTCGCTGAAACCTGGCAGCCCGTCGCCGAGCGATTCGTTCGCATCGTCGGCACGCCACCGGAAGAGCGGAAGGCGAGCAGGTTCCTCCCTCTCGCGTGACCTCGTGCAGGCGGCTCCACACAGGGGCCCGCTGCCCACTACGGTTCGGATATGGCCAACAGCAACTCGTCCAGGTCTGGTTCGGTCCCGTCGACGGCCCGGTACGGGTTCAGCGACGCCGAACGAGCCGAGGACCAGTTGAGGCGGGCCGGGTGGTGGTCGGCGCGCGGTCCTGGTGAGGCCGAACCGATTCTGGCCGCGCTGTCGCGCACCCCTGACCCGGATCTGGCGTTGCACTCGCTGGAGCGGATGCGGGAATCGTCCCCCGACGAGTGGGACGCGCTCGCCACGGCGCTGGCGCAGGACGTGGGACTTCGAGGACGGCTGTTCAGCGTGCTGGGCGAGTCCACGGCCTTCGCCGATCACCTCGCCGCTCACCCGGGTGACTGGGTCCGGCTGGCCTCGGATGCGACCCCGCCGGAAACGGTCCAGGAGTGGACCGCCGCGCTGCTGGCCGCTGTGGGCGCCGAAGGGGACGGGGAGCCGGGAACCGCGGGCGGACCCGTCGCCAAGCTCCAAGGCCAGGAGGCGGTCCGCGAGCTGCGCGCGACCTACCGGGCGCTGCTGCTGGACGTCGCCGCTCGCGACCTGGGCAACATCGCCGAGCCAGGACTCCCACCGGTGTCCTACGACGAGGTCGCGGACATGCTCTCGGACCTGGCGGTCGCGGCGCTCAAGGCGGCCCTCGCGGTGGCGGTCGCCGAGGCCGGGATCACCGAGGTGCCGCGGCTGTCGGTCATCGCGATGGGCAAGTGCGGCAGCCGCGAGCTGAACTACGTCAGCGATGTCGACGTCGTGTTCGTCGCCGACAGCGAAGCCGATGTCGCGGTCGGTACTCGCTTGGCGAGCCTGATGATGCGCATCGTGGGGCCGGCGTTCTTCGAGATCGACGCGAACCTCCGCCCGGAGGGCAAGGCGGGTGCGCTGGTCCGCACCCTCGACGGGCATCTCAGCTACTACCGGCGCTGGGCCAGGACCTGGGAGTTCCAGGCGTTGCTGAAGGCGCGGCCGGTCGCCGGTGACGCGGAGCTGGGGCTGCGGTACCTCCAGGCGGTGCGGCCGATGGTGTGGACGGCCGCCGAGCGCGATGACTTCGTGGCCGACGTGCGCTCGATGCGCAGGCGGGTCGAGGCCCACGTGCCGTTGGACCTGGCTGAGCGGGAGCTGAAGCTGGGGCGCGGGGGTCTGCGCGACGTGGAGTTCGCGGTGCAGCTGCTGCAGATGGTGCACGGCCGCAGCGACGAATCGTTGCGCTCTACGTCCACTCTGGAGGCGCTGCGATCGCTGGGCGACGGCGGTTACGTGGCCAGGGCCGACGCCGCCGACCTGATCGACTCCTACCGGTTCCTGCGGACCGTGGAGCACCGGTTGCAGCTGCGCCAGCTGCGGCGCACCCACCTGTTCCCGGAGTTCGACGACGCGGACGCGCTGGGCGTGCTGGGGCGAGCGGTCGGGTTCCGTTCCAGCGGCCGCAACACGGCCGCGCAGGCGCTGGTGGCCGAGTTCCGCAGGCATGCCAAGCGGGTCAGGCGACTGCACGAGAAGCTGTTCTACCGCCCGCTGCTGGAGGCGGTGGCGAAGGTCCCGACCGAGGCGATGCGGTTGACGACCTCGGCCGCCGCCGAACGGCTCGCCGCGCTGGGCTACACCTCACCGCAGGGGGCGTTGCGGCACATCGGCGCGTTGACCTCGGGTGTCTCGCGCCGGGCGAGCATCCAGGGCGCGCTGCTGCCGGTGCTGCTGGACCTGCTGGGAAACACGCCCGATCCCGATGGCGGTCTGCTCGCCTACCGCAAGGTTTCCGAGGCGCTCGCCGAAACTCCCTGGTACCTGCGGCTGTTGCGGGACGAGGGAGTGGTGGCCGAGCGGCTCGCTCAGCTGCTGGGCACGTCGAAGCTGGTGCCGGAGCTGCTGATCCGCGCTCCGGAGGTGCTGCGGCTGCTGGCCGACACACCGGCGCTGGCGGAGCGCGGTTCCCACGAGGCCGCGATCTCGCTGCGCAGCACGGTCGGTCGTTACGCGGATCCGCAGCGGGCGGCGGCCGCCGCGCGTTCGCTGCGCAGGCACGAGTTGCTGCGCATAGCCTGCGCGGACCTGCTGGGGCTGGTGGAGCTCGACACGGTGTGCCGGGCGTTGTCGAACATCTGGGTCGCGGTGCTGGAGTCGGCGCTGGACGTGTCGGTCCGGGACACCGCGTCGAAGTGGGACGGCGAGATCCCCGCGAGGATCGCGGTGATCGGGATGGGCAGGCTCGGCGGCGCGGAGCTCGGTTACGGCTCGGACGCCGACGTTCTGTTCGTGTGCGAGCCGATCGGCCAGGCCGATGAGGCCACGGCGTTGAAGTTCGCGGGCACCGTGGTGGAGCGGGTGCGCGCGTTGCTGGGCGCTCCGAGCCAGGACCCGCCGCTGGAGGTCGACATCGACCTGCGGCCGGAGGGCAAGCAGGGACCTCTGGTGCGCACGCTGGACTCCTACCTGTCCTACTACCGGCGGTGGGGCGAGGCGTGGGAGTACCAGGCGCTGCTGCGGGCCCGCGCGGTGGCCGGTGACCCGGACCTGGGGGAGCGGTTCTGCCGCGCCATCGACCCGATCCGCTACCCCGAGGGCGGTCTCGACGAGACCAAGGTGCGGGAGATCCGGCGGATCAAGGCTCGCGTGGACGCCGAGCGGCTGCCGCGCGGCGCGGACCCGGCGACGCACACCAAGCTCGGCCGGGGAGGGCTGGCCGACGTCGAGTGGACGGTGCAGCTGCTGCAGCTCCAGCACGCCCACGAGACACCGCCGCTGCGCACGACCTCGACGCTGGACGGCCTTCGCGCGGCGGCCGAGGCCGGGCTGCTCAGCGAGTCCGACGCGCAGGAGCTCATCGACGCGTGGATGCTGGCGACCCGTTTCCGCAACGCGGTCATGCTGGTCCGCGGCAAGCCGGGCGATCAGCTGCCCAAGCACGTGCAGGAGCGGGCCGCGGTGGCGGCTGCCCTGGGCTACTCGGCCGAGGTCGACACCGGCGAGGTCGTCGACGACTACCTGCGGGTCACCCGCCACGCCAGAACGGTCGTGGAGCGGATCTTCTACGAGGTATGACCACGACCAGGGTCGGGGGAGGACGACGGGCAGCTGGTGGGTTTCCCGTTCGGATTCCTCTCGGCTGATCGGCGCAGGTCGGCCACCTGCACCGAATTGTTCGAGACCATTTCGTTCGCCGGACGAACAGAGGTCCACGCGATCACCTCGCCGGAGAACAAGGGGTCCATCGAATTCCATCGGAGCATGGGCTTCCGCGTCCTCCGACGGTGATGGCGAAATCGATGGCATCCCCGTGAGCTGCAATGACAACGGGCGTGGTGGTGCTCGCGTCCGTTTCGCCCTCGAACTGGGTTAGACCAGGCGAACGCCGAAACCCGCCGGTCGGCGGTCGCTTCGGGGGTGAATGGATCCCTAACCTGATCAATGCACCGCGGTCTGGGGTAAGGGGACTGGAAAATGTCCGAGGACTTCGAGCTGCTCGTCGACCGACAGGCTTTATGCGGAAGCGCTCCGCTGTGGATGTCCGCCCAGAATTGCGTGTATTGGGTGGATCTGCTGCGCAGGGAATTGCACACCTTCTACCGCGATACCGGCGTCGACGAGGTCCGGGTGCTGCCGGGCAAGGTCACCGCGCTGGGGGCCACGCGGCAGGGGCAGCTCATCGCCGCGGCCAACGGCGGGTTCTCCCGGGTTCATCTGGGTCGTTCCGGGCTGGAGCCGGTGGTGCAGGTGCGCAACGGGGATCGAATGAGCATCGGTGGTTGCGATCCGGCGGGCCGGTTCGTGGCCTGCACCCTGACGCACGCGTCGGACCTGCGGGCCAGCGGTTGCTACGTCCTGGAGAGCAACCGGGCGCGGCTGCTGATCGACGGGCTGACCGGGCCGGGCGGGGTGGCGTGGAGCCCGGACGGCACCCGGATGTACGTGGTGGACGTGCGCACCATCTGGATCTACGACTACGACCCGCAGCGCGCCCGCGCGTACGCCGGCCGCAAGTGGGTGGTGTGCGCGGAGTCGGACGGCATTCCGGAGGGACTGGCGGTCGACTCGGAGGGCTGCGTGTGGGTGGCGATGCACTGGACGGGCCGGATACATCGCTACGCGCCTTCCGGCGACCTGGAGACGATCTTGTGGGCGCCGACGAGGCGCGTCAGCGGCCTGGCGTTCGGCGGTTCCCGCCTGGAGGAGCTCTACGTGACCTCGGCCTGCTTCGGCTACGACGAACCGGCCTTCAACGCCGACCCCTACGCGGGTTCCCTCCTGCGCTTCCGCCCCGGCGCGACGGGAACCCCGCTGCCTCCCTGGCAGGGGATCTGATCACTGATGTTGATCACCCAGTGCTAATAGCCGTTCGCATCGTCGCTGACCCGGGAAAGGAAGCGACCCCGCCGGTCCGGGGACCGGCGGGGCCGCTTTCAGCTGGTCATCGACTCACACGTCGAAGTACAGCGAGAACTCGTGCGGGTGCGGGCGGAGGCGGATCGGGTCGATCTCCTCTTCGCGCTTCAACCGGATCCAGGTCTCGATCAGGTCCGGGGTGAAGACGCCACCCTCGAGCAGGAAGTCGTGGTCGGCTTCCAGGTTGTCGATCGCCTCGGCCAGCGAGCTCGGGACGGTCGGCACGTTCTTGGCCTCTTCCGGCGGGAGCTCGTAGAGGTCCTTGTCGATCGGCTCGGCCGGCTCGATCTTGTTCTTGATGCCGTCCAGGCCCGCCATCATCATCGCGGCGAACGCCAGGTACGGGTTGCCGGACGGGTCCGGGCAGCGGAACTCGACGCGCTTGGCCTTCGGGTTCGAGCCGGTGATCGGGATGCGCATGCAGGCGGAGCGGTTCCGCTGCGAGTACACCAGGTTCACCGGAGCCTCGAAGCCCGGCACCAGGCGGTGGTAGGAGTTCACCGACGGGTTGGTGAAGGCCAGCAGCTTCGGGGCGTGGTGCAGGATGCCGCCGATGTAGTGGCGCGCCATGTCCGACAGGCCCGCGTAACCGGCCTCGTCGTAGAACAGCGGGTTGCCGTCCTTCCACAGCGACATGTGGCTGTGCATGCCCGAACCGTTGTCCTCGAACAACGGCTTCGGCATGAAGGTCACGGTCTTGCCGGCCTCCCACGCCGTGTTCTTGATGACGTACTTGAACAGCTGCAAGTCGTCCGCCGCGTGCAGCAGCGTGTTGAACTTGTAGTTGATCTCGGCCTGGCCGCCGGTGCCGACCTCGTGGTGGGCGCGCTCGATCTCGAAGCCCGAGCCCTGCAGCTGCACGACCATCTTGTCGCGCAGGTCGGCGAAGTGGTCGTACGGCGAGACGGGGAAGTAGCCGCCCTTCATCCGGGTCTTGTAACCCCGGTTGCCGCCCTCCTCGTCGCGACCGGTGTTCCACCAGCCCTCGATGGAGTCGACCTCGGCGAAGGTCTTGTTCGGGGCTTCCCCGAACTTGACCGAGTCGAAGATGTAGAACTCGGCCTCAGCACCGAAGAACGCGGTGTCGGCCACGCCGGACTCGGTCAGGTACTGCTCCGCCTTGCGCGCGATGTTGCGCGGGTCGCGGCTGTAGGGCTCCAACGTGAACGGGTCGTGCACGAAGAAGTTCAGGATCAGCGTCTTCTCGGTGCGGAACGGGTCCACGCGCGCCGTGTAGGGGTCCGGCAGCAGCAGCATGTCCGATTCGTGGATCGACTGGAAGCCGCGCACGGACGAACCGTCGAAAGCGAGACCGTTGGTGAACGAGTCCTCGTCGAACGCGCTGGCGGGCACCGTGAAGTGCTGCATGACGCCCGGCAGGTCGCAGAACCGGACATCGACGAACTTCACGTCCTCATCGGCGATGAAGCGGAGGACCTCGTCTGGATTCTTGAACAAGCTCGGTGGCTCCTTCACGCAGTCGTACAGCTCACCGGTGCCACGTAGATCTGGTCGCCGCCGGCTCGTCCATGACGGTATGTCACCGGTGTTGCCCCGGCGTCTCCTGAATGTTTCGCGGGCGTTAACGGCCACCTGAACGGGTGATGCCGGTTACAGATCGCGGTGGAATCCGATGCTCCGAGCGGGCTGCTGGAGCCGGTGCGTACCCTGGATGACGTGCGAAATGTCCTCGGCTCGTGGCTGGACGGCCCGAAGAGCGCAATGAACCAGGCGCGTGAACAGGCCGGCGAGAACCGGCCTGCGTTCCGCGGCGAGAAGCTCGGGCTGCCCGAATCCGGGCCCGGCTCGGCGGCGCCGCTGCGCAAGCGGCTGCTGGCCTTCGTGGTCGACCTGGTTCTCGCCGCGCTGATCACCGCCGCCTTCACCGCACCCGCCTACCCGGGCGACTGGAGCCTGGTGACCTGGCTGGTCATCACCGTGGTGCCGGTGTCGTTCTTCGGCGCGACCCCCGGCATGGCCCTGACCAAGATCTGGGTGGCGCGCGTCGACGCCCCCAAGATGGTCGGCCCGCTGCGCGCCGTGCTGCGCGGCCTGCTCACCGTCTTCATCATCCCGGCCGTGATCTGGAACTTCGACGGCCGCTCCTGGCACGACCGCATCAGCGGCACCATCGTCCTGCGCCGCTGATGACCAGCTACGACAACGGGCCCGTGGAAGCTTCCCCGGGCCCGTTGTCGTAGCTGGGTGTTACTTGGCGCGGCGCATCGCGCGCGACACGTTGCGCATCTTGGCGCCCTGCGGAACCGGGCCCTTGGGCATCGCGTTGCCGCGGCTGGCCAGAGCCGACAGGCGGTTCTCGATGTTGTCGATCTGGGCCGGGCCGATGTTGCGCGGCAGCTTCATGATCCGCTGCTGCAACTTCGGCAGCGGGACCTGGCCCTCCTCGTTGCCCACGATCATCTCGTAGATCGGGGTCTCGCCGACCAGGCGCGACACGCGCTTCTTCTCCTGCGAGACCAGGTTCTTGACCCTGCCCGGCGAGCCTTCGCCGACGAGCACGATGCCCGGCCGGCCGATGATCCGGTGCACCGCGTCGAGCTGCTGGGTGCCGGCCACCGCCTGGGAGACGACCCAGCGTCCCCGCAGGTTGTCCAGCGCCCAACCGGCGGCCCCGGGCTGCCCCTCCGCCTTTCGGAACACCGTCGCCTGCACCCGGCGGCCGAAGATGATCACGGCCGCGAGCAGGCCGAACGCGAGGCCCACGGGCAGGAACACCCAGTGCAGACCCCAGATCATGCCCAGCAGGAAGACCACGACGGTCACACCGAGGAACGCCCCGAGCATCAGCGGCAGGAGGAGCTTGTCCTCCCGGCGCTGCATCTTGAACGCCTCGAAGATCTGCTTGACGCGGCCTACCGAAGCCTGACGTCGCTGTTTGGCCGCCTCTTTCTTAGCGGCCTTGTCCTGCTTGGCCATGCCCTTCAGGATACGGCTCGCGCTGCTGGGGTTGTAGGCGCGTCCCTGGTGGCGTGATCGAGATGTGTTCCGATCAGGTGAAGTCAGCATCGGCGACACGTCAGGCAAGCGGCGGAGCCGCTTTCTCCTTGCACCACCTGAGCAGCTCGCACCGCCGGGGATTCTGAGCGGTGCTGTGGCGAGCACGCCTCGACGCCGTGTATTGGACATACATAAGTCGAGGCGCGCGGAGTCCACAGCGCCGCTCAGGTTCCCCTACCCGCGCCGCTGAGCAAACCGACCACGAAGTCAGGTTCGTCAGCGGTTGAGCAGGCTGCTGGCTTCTTGTGCTGCTGTGCCTGCTTCTGCGAGGTGGGCCATGTTGTCCGGGAGGGGCATGCCTCGGTGGACCGTGGCCTTGGCGAACAGGCGGCCTGCTCGGTAGCTGGAGCGGACCAGCGGACCGGCCATGACCCCCGGGAAGCCGATCTCCTCGGCGGCCTGGGTGTGCTCGACGAACTCCTCCGGCTTCACCCAGCGGTCCACCGGGTGGTGCCGCGGGCTCGGGCGCAGGTACTGGGTGATCGTGATGATGTCGCAGCCCGCGTCGTGCAGGTCCTGCAGCGCGGGGCGGACCTCGTCGGGGGTCTCGCCCATGCCGAGGATCAGGTTCGACTTGGTGACCAGGCCCGCTTCACGCGCCTTGGTGATCACCTCGAGCGACCGCTCGTAGCGGAAGCCGGGGCGGATCCGGCGGAACACGCTGGGCACGGTCTCCAGGTTGTGCGCGAGCACCTCCGGCCGGGAGCCGAAGACCTCTTCGAGCTGGTCGGGCTCGGCGTTGAAGTCCGGGATGAGCAGCTCCACGCCGGTGCCCGGGTTGAGGTCGTGGATCTGGCGGACGGTCTCGGCGTACAGCCAGGCCCCGCCGTCGTCCAGGTCGTCCCGGGCGACACCGGTGACCGTGGAGTAGCGCAGGCCCATGGCCTGCACCGACTCGGCGACCTTGCGCGGTTCGGAGGTGTCCAGCGCGGCAGGTTTACCGGTGTCGATCTGGCAGAAGTCGCAGCGACGGGTGCACTGGTCACCACCGATGAGGAAGGTGGCTTCGCGGTCTTCCCAGCACTCGAAGATGTTCGGGCAGCCCGCCTCCTCGCAGACGGTGTGCAAACCCTCGCGCTTGACGAGTCCCTTGAGCTCCTTGTACTCGGGACCCATCCGCGCGCGGGTCTTGATCCACGACGGCTTCTTCTCGATCGGAGTCTGGCTGTTGCGGGCCTCCAACCGCAGCAGCTTGCGACCCTCAGGCGCCACAGTCACGCGCCCAGGCTACGCCCTCCACCCCCGGTGTTGGTCAAGGGAGTCGGGCTGAGCTGGGAAGATTTCCGCAGGTGGTGATGGCTGTCACCCCGGACTCGGAAGCTGTGCGGAATGCTGCGAGCGCCGGTCCCGAACCGGGCATGGTGCACAGTCCGGGCCGACGTCGGGCGCTTCTACAGGCTCGGGATGAGCTTGCGGAGCGGACTCGGTCGATCGTCGCGCTTCGTGATCGGGGTCGCGCGCAGCAGTTGGACGAAGGTGCGGCCGATGCGAGCGACCTCGCGCGGCGGCTCGTGCTCGTCGGCGAGGCCGGCGGCGATCGCCAGCAGCCGGTGCTCGCGCTCGGTGGCCGCCGACAGGGCCGGGTTGGCGGAGTGGACGTCCAGCGCGGCGCGCAGGCCCGGGTTCGCGCCGGCGGTGCGGCGCCACGCCATGGTGACGGCCTTGACGCGGTCGTCGTGCGGCCCGTTCTCGGTGTCGATCAGCGCGACTTCGACGCGGCCGGTCAGCTGCTGCATCCACTTGTGGTGCAGCGCGGCGAGCAGCTCGTCGGTGTCGCGGAAGGGACTGGGCACGGTGTCGAAGGCTGCGGTGAGGTCTCGACGAGCGCTGTCGAGTACCTCGGCCAACGCCTGTTGCCTCTGGTGGAAGTCGTTCCAGCTCATGGCGCTCTCCAGGGGTCGGGGATACCCGAGGTGCAGCGACATACTCTCAGTATGTCGCGGGTCCACGGTAGCACGGCGTCGTACCGTCGGTATGTCATAGGCTTGTGAGCATGGCTACAGCACGTCCGCGGCGCGTCGAGTACTCCGAAGCCACCAGGCAGGCCTTGGTGGATTCGGCCGTGGACCTGTTCACCGAGCACGGCTACTCGCAGACCTCGCTCGAGGAGATCGCCAAGCGGGCGCGGGTCACCAAGGGCGCGCTGTACCACCACTTCGGCGGCAAGCAGGCGCTGTTCGAAGCCGCCTTCAGCGCGGTGGAGTCCGGTGTCGTGGCGCGGCTGTCGGAGGTCGTCTCGGATCCCGGCGACCCGTGGGAGGCCACCCGGTCCGGGCTGCGGGCGTTCCTGGAGGTCTGCTTGGAGCCCTCATACCAGCGCATCGTCGTGCAGGACGGGCCCGCGGTGATGGGCTGGGGCCGCTGGCGCGACGCCGAGGAGGCCTACACCTTCGGCGTGCTGCGCACCGTCGTGTCCAATCTGATCGCCTCCGGCGAGATCGGCGACGATCTGCCGGTGGACGCGCTGGCGCGGATCATGTTCGGCGCGCTGTCGGCCGGTGCGACCGCGATCGCCGCGTCCTCCTCGCCGATGCAGGAACGCGCCGACATCGCGGTGTGCGTCGAGCGGGTGCTCAGCGGTCTACGCGTGGGCTGACCGCCACGGCGCCCCGTGGTGAGGGCAACTAGCCTCGGTGATCGTGACAGAGAACTTCCAGTTGCGGATCTTCACCGAACCCCAGCAGGGCGCGAGCTACGACGACCTGCTGCGCGTCGCCAAGCACGCCGAGGACACCGGCTACGACGCGTTCTTCCGCTCCGACCACTACCTGAAGATGGGCGCGGTCACCGGCGAGCCCGGGCCGACCGACGCCTGGGTGACCCTGGGCGGCCTCGCGCGCGAGACCAGCAGGTTGCGGCTGGGCACCCTCATGACCGCCGGGACCTTCCGGCTGCCCGGCCCGCTGGCGATCACGGTCGCGCAGGTCGACCAGATGTCCGGCGGCCGCGTCGAGTTCGGTCTGGGCAGCGGCTGGTACGAGGAGGAGCACACCGCCTACGGCATCCCGTTCCCGTCGCTGAAGGAGCGGTTCGACCGCTACGCCGAACAGCTGGAGATCATCACCGGCCTGTGGGAGACGCCGGACGGTGAGTCGTACTCCTTCGACGGCGAGCACTACCAGCTCACCGACTCCCCGGCGCTGCCCAAGCCCGCTCAGCGGCCGTGCCCGCCGGTGCTGATCGGCGGTGCGGGCAAGAAGCGCACCCCGGCGCTGGCGGCCCGGTTCGCCGACGAGTTCAACCTGCCGTTCGTCGACGTCGAGACCGCCGCCGAGCAGTTCGAGCGCGTCGACGCCGCCTGCCAGACGATCGGCCGGGACAGCGGTGAGATCGTGCGGTCCGCGGCGATGGTGCTGTGCGTCGGCAAGGACGAGGGCGAGCTCGCCCGCCGCGCCGAATCCATCGGCCGCGAGGTCGCCGAGCTGCGCGACAACGGCCTGGCGGGCACGCCGGACGAGGTCGTCGACAAGATCGGCTCCTGGCGCGAGCGCACCGGCATCAGCCGTCTCTACCTGCAGGTCCTCGACCTCACCGACCTCGATCACCTCGACGTCGTCGCCGATCAGGTCGCCCCGCAGCTGTGACCCCACCGCGCGGGTGGCCGGCTCGCTCCGGTCACCCGCGACAGTCCACACCGCACGCTCGGGTTCCCCGCCCCCGGACGCGAACCTAGAGTCCCTGCCGGGGACCCGGTTCCACACCCTCGCCCACGATTTCAGTGGAAATCAGGCCCCGGGTTTCAGTGGAAGTTCGGTGCCGGGTTTCAGTGGAAATCGGGTTCCGGGGTTCAGCGGGCATTGCGGGAGGTCGTGTTGTCGCAGGTGGAAGCGGTCTCGTTGCAGCGGGAGCTCGACGCCGCGTTGCCCGGGAAGGTGCGGACCGACCGGACCGCCTGCGCGGCCTACGCCTCCGACGCGTCGATCTACCGGCGGGTGCCGCTGGCGATCGTCGAGCCGGAGGACGCCGCCGACGTCGCCCTGGTCGTGCGGGCGGCGGCCGATGCCGGGGTCGCGGTCACCGCGCGGGGCGGCGGGACGTCGGTGGCGGGCAACGCCATCGGATCCGGCGTGGTGCTGGACTTCTCACGGCGGATGGACCGGATCCTGGACATCGATCCGCAGGCCCGCACCGCGCGGGTGCAGCCGGGCGTCGTGCTCGACGACCTGCGCGCGGCAGCGGCGGTGCACGGGCTGACCTTCGCGCCCGACCCGTCCACCCACTCCCGCTGCACGATCGGCGGGATGATCGGCAACAACGCCTGCGGCGCGCACTCCGTCGTCTGGGGCACCACGGCCGACAACGTCGTCGAGCTGCGGATGATCCGCGCCGACGGCAGCCCGCTCACCGCCACCGCGACCGGCGGCGACGACCCGGAGCTGGACGCGCGACTGCGCGAGCTGGTGGGCGAGAACCTCGCGCTGCTGCGCACCGAGCTCGGCCGGTTCAGCCGGCAGGTCTCCGGTTACGGCCTCCAGCACCTGCTCCCGGAGCGGGGTTTCGACCTGGCCAAGGCCCTGGTCGGCAGCGAGAGCACCTGCGGGATCGTCACCGAGGCGACGGTCCGGCTCGTGCCGACGCCGACCGCTCGGGCGCTCGCGGTGATCGGCTTCCCGGACGTCTACCTGGCCGCGGAGGTCGCGCCGGAGCTCGCCGCGGCGGGAGCGATGACCGTCGAGGGGATGGGCGCCGACCTGCTCGCGGCGCTGCGGTCCCGGCCGGGCCGCGACAGCGCGGGCCAGGCGCTGCCGGAGGGTCATGCCTGGCTCTACTGCGAAGCCGGGGCGGACACGCCCGACGAAGCCGAGCGGAGGGCCGGTGAGCTCGCGCGGCTGGCGACGTCGCGGATCGCGGGGGCGCGCGCGGTGGTCGTGACCGATCCTGTCCGGAGCCGCGAGCTGTGGCGGATCCGGGAGTCCGGGGCGGGCATCGTCACGCGCCTGTCCGACGGCGGCGAGGCCTGGCCGGGATGGGAGGACTCCGCCGTCCCGCCCGAGAACCTGGCCGCCTACCTGCGGGATCTGTACGCGCTGCTGGATTCCCACGGCCTGCGCGGTGTTCCGTTCGGGCACTTCGGCGAAGGCTGCCTGCACCTGCGGGTCGACTTCCAGCTGGGCACCGAGGACGGTCTGGCCGCCTACCGGTCGTTCATCACCGAAGCCGCCCGCCTGGTCGCCTCCCACGGTGGCTCGGTGTCCGGGGAGCACGGCGACGGGCGGGCGCGCTCGGAACTGCTGCGGCACATGTACTCCCGCCGCGCGCGGGAGTGCTTCGCGGAGTTCAAGCGGATCTTCGATCCCCTCGGGGTCCTCAACCCCGAGGTCCTGGTGGATCCGGCGCCCATCGACGCCGGTGTGCGGCCCGGACCGGGACATCGCGCGCTGGAGGTCACCCCGGTGCACGCGTTCAGCCGCGACCGGGGTTCGTTCGCCGCCGCCGTCGACCGCTGCGTCGGCGTCGGTGCCTGCCGCAACCTCGACACCGGGAGCATGTGCCCGTCGTTCAAGGTGACCCGCGACGAGGTGCACTCGACGCGGGGGCGGGCCAGGGTGCTGGCCGAAATGCTGCGCGGGGAGTCCGTCGAGGGCGGGTGGCGGTCCGCCGAAGCGCTGGAGGCGCTCGACCTGTGCCTGTCCTGCAAGGCGTGCGCGAGCGACTGCCCGGTCAACGTCGACATGGCCACCTACAAGGCCGAGTTCCTGCACCACCACTACCGGGGCCGGCTGCGTCCGAGGGCGCACTACTCGATGGGTTGGCTGCCGGTGTGGACCCGGCTGATGTCGGCGGTGCCCGGTGCGGCCACCGCGGTGAACCGGGTGCTGGCCGTGCGGCCGGTGTCGCAGCTGGTCGCACGGCTGGGCGGGATCGAGCGGCGGCGGGAGATGATCCGCTTCGCACCCCGATCGCTGGCCCGGCGCCTGCGGCGGCGCGAACCTCGCGGCGGCGAGACCGTGGTGCTGTGGCCGGACACCTTCACCAACCACCTCAGCCCCGAGGTCGGCGAAGCGGCGGTGGAGGTGCTGGAGGCGCTGGGGTACCGGGTCGTGCTGCCGGAGGGATTCGTGTGCTGCGGCCTGACCTGGCACTCCACCGGTCAGCTGGGCACGGCCCGGAAGGTCCTGGCCCGCTCGCTGAAGGTCCTCGCGCCGCACCTGGCGGCCGGGCGCGCGGTGATCGGGCTCGAACCGTCCTGCACCGTGATGCTGCGCGACGAGGCCACCGAGCTGCTGCCCGACGACCCGCGCGCGACGCGACTGGCCGCTCAGACCAGGACGTTCGGCGAGTTCGTGGCCGCTCACGACGGTCCGCTGCCGTTCGGGCGGCTCGACGTCGAGGCCATCGCCCAGGTCCACTGCCACCAGGAGGCGAAGGGGAGCTGGGAACCGGACCGGGCACTGCTCGAACGCCTCGGCGTCGAACCCGACGTCATCTCCGCCGGATGCTGCGGTCTGGCGGGCAACTTCGGTTTCGAACCCGGGCACTGGGAGGTTTCCCGGGCGTGCGCGGAGCGCGAGCTCTACCCCAAGGTCCGCGAAGCCGGCGCGGACGCGCTCGTGCTTGCCGACGGCTTCTCCTGCCGCACCCAGATCGCCCAGGGGACTTCTCGCCGGGCGACCCACCTCGCCGAGGTGCTGCGGACGGCTCTCCGCAGCGGCTGACGGCGATCAGCGGAGCTGGTCGGCGACGGCGGAAGGCCGCCGCGAGCAGGACGAGCGCCGGATCAGCCGCGTGGAGCCAGGAGTGGAGTCGGTCGTGTCAGCGGAGGCTGGGGTCCAGCGCCAGGGTGACGCCCGCGGCGGCGGGCTGGTGGCGGGGGATGTTGCGCTCGGCGAGTTCCAGCCGGCCGTCCAGCGCGTCCTGCACCGCCTGCTCGACCAGCGGATACGCCTCGTCGACCGGGACGTCGCGACCGAGCTCGTCCGACAGCGAGGTGGTCCCCGCATCGGCGATGCCGCACGGCACGATGCGGTCGAACTCGCGCAGGTCGGCGTTGCAGTTGAGCTCCAGGCCGTGCATCGTCACGCCGCGCTGCACGCGGATGCCGATCGCGGCGATCTTGCGCTCCGGGCGTCCGTCGACCGCGGGCAGCCACACGCCGCTGCGGCCCTCCACCCGACCCGCGTCGAGGCCGAACTGGTCGCACACGTGGATAAGCGCCTGCTCCAGGCGGCGCACGTAGTCCACGACGTCGATCGGGTCGGACAGCTGCACGATCGGGTAGCCGACGATCTGGCCGGGGCCGTGCCAGGTGATCTTGCCGCCGCGGTCCACGTCGATGACCGGCGTGCCGTCCGACGGGCGGTCCTCCGGCTGCGTCCGCTTGCCCGCCGTGTAGACCGACGGATGCTCGAGCAGCAGCAGGGTGTCGGGGTTCTGGCCCTCGACGCGGCCGGTGGCCAGCTCGCGCTGCAGGTCCCAGGCGTCCAGGTAATCGATGGTTCCCAGGTGCCGCACGGCCATCGGCTCGGACGACTCGCGACACGAAGAATTGGCACGACTCACGGCGCCAGGCTACGCCTCCTGAACAGGGCGGCAGCCGAAGGTCGGTTACCTCCCGGTAGCCGCGGCCAGCGCCGCTCCGAGCGTCGGGTGCTGGAACGTGAAACCGTTGGCCTCCAACACCGTCGGCATCGCCCGCTGCCCGGTCAGCGCGGTGTCGGCGAGCTCGCCCAGGGCGATCCGCAGCGCGAAACCGGGCACGATCCACGGAGCCGGGCGGCCCAGCGCCTCGCCGAGGGCGCGGGTGAACTCGGCGTTGGTCACCGGGGCCGGGCCGGTGAGGTTCACCGGCCCCGAGACGTCCGGGTTCTCCAGCGCGAACCGGATCGCGGCGATCTCGTCGTCCAGCGAGATCCAGGGCATGTACTGGGTCCCCGAACCGAGCCTGCCGCCGAGCATCAGCGAGAACAGCGGCCGGAGCTGCCCGAGCAAACCGCCGGAGGGCGAGATCACCAGGCCGGTGCGCAGCAGCACCACCCGGGCACCGGCATCGGCGGCGGGAGCCGTCGCGGCTTCCCACCTGCGGCACAGCGAGGCCAGGAAGTCCGTGCCCGGCGGGGAGGTCTCGGTGGCCGGGTGCGAACCGGTGTCGCCGTAGAACCCGACCGCCGAAGCGTTGGCCAGGACGGGGACGCCTGCCGCGGCGACCGCCTTCGCGATGACCTCGGTGGAGCGCACCCTGGCCTGCAGCAGGTGGCGCTTGCGCTCCGGGCTCCAGCGCTTGTCGCCGATGCCCGGCCCGCTCAGGTTCACCACCGCGTCCGCGCCCTCCAGCGCCTCGGCGTCCAGCTTCCCGGCGGCGGGGTCCCAGCTCCGTTCGTCCGGAGCGGCGGGCGCGCGGCGGACCAGCCGCACCACCTCGTGCTCACCTTGGCGGAGCCCGGCCACCAATGACGTACCGATCAACCCTGACGATCCGGCGACGACGACGCGCATGCCCGGCATCGTCCCGCACCGGTGGGGCCCGCGCGAACCTTTCGGATGCGAAAGAAGCGACCGCCCACCGAAACCGGTGAGCGGCCGCTTCTTCGGAACTGCCTCAGAGGCCGAGGTCGGCCTCGAACGCTCCCTCTTCGAG
The DNA here is from genome assembly GCF_004348435.1 of Saccharopolyspora terrae. Taxonomy (NCBI): domain Bacteria; kingdom Bacillati; phylum Actinomycetota; class Actinomycetes; order Pseudonocardiales; family Pseudonocardiaceae; genus Saccharopolyspora; species Saccharopolyspora terrae. Next base: position 17,051 of record NZ_SMKS01000092.1, read on the forward strand.
ACGCTGCTTGAGCGTGGTGAGGAAGCGGGCGGCGTCGGCGCCGTCGACCAGGCGGTGGTCGTAGGACAGCGCCAGGTAGACCATCGAGCGGATGGCGATCGTGTCGCCGCCGTTCTCGTCGGCCACCACGACCGGGCGCTTGACGACGGTGCCGGTGCCCAGCATGCCCACCTGCGGCGGGTTCAGGATCGGCGTGTCGAACAGCGCGCCCCGGCTACCGGTGTTGGTGATGGTGAAGGTGCCACCGGAGAGCTCGTCGGGCTTGATCTTGTTGTTGCGGGTCCGCGCCGCCAGGTCGGCGATCTTGCGGGCCAGCCCGCCGAGGTTGAGGTCCCCGGCGTCGTGGATCACCGGCGAGACCAGGCCGCGCTCGGTGTCCACCGCGATCGCGAGGTGCTCGGCGCCGTGGTAGGTCACCGAGGAGTTCTCCTCGTCGATCGAGGCGTTGAGCTTCGGGTGCAGCTTCAGCGCCTCGGCCGCGGCCTTGGCGAAGAACGGCAGGAACGAGAGCTTGACGCCCTCGGACGCCTCGAAGCTGCCCTTGGCGCGGTCGCGGAGCCGGGCGATCCGGGTGACGTCGACCTCGATCACCGTGGTCAGCTGGGCCGCGGTCTGCAGCGACTCGACCATGCGGCGGGCCAGCAGCTGCCGCAGGCGCGACATCTTCTGCGTGGTGCCGCGCAGCGCCTTGGCCTCGTCCGACGGCTCGACCGCGGTGACCGGGGCGGAGCTCGTCGCCGCGGCGGCCGGGGCGGCCGGAGCGGTCTGGGCCGGGGCCTGCTTGGCGTCGATCGCGGCCTGGACGTCCTGCTTGCGGATGCGACCGCCGACGCCGCTGCCCTTGATCGAGGTCAGGTCGATGCCGTGCTCGTTGGCCAGCTTGCGCACCAGCGGAGTCACGTACGGAGCGCCACCGTTGTTCGCCGCCGCCTCTTCCTCCTGGGCCGGAGCGGCCGGGGCCGCGGCGGGAGCGGCCGGAGCCGCGGGCGCCGGCGCGGCCGGAGCCGGAGCAGACTCGGCGGCCGGAGCAGCCGGGGGTTCCGGAGCGGGCTCGGGAGCGGGCTCGGGAGCCGGGGCGGCGGGCGCGGCGGCCCCGGCGGCGCCGATCACGGCCAGCTTGGCGCCGACCTCGACGGTGTCGTCCTCACCGGCGCTGATCTCCAGCAGCGTGCCGGCCACCGGCGACGGGATCTCGGTGTCGACCTTGTCGGTGGAGACCTCCAGCAGCGGCTCGTCGACCTCGACCGACTCGCCGATCTGCTTGAGCCACCGGGTGATCGTGCCTTCGGCGACGCTCTCGCCCAGGGCGGGCATGGTGACGTCGGTGCCCTGCCCACCACCGGCGGGGGCGGCCGGCGCGGCCGGGGCCGGAGCGGACTCGGCGGCCGGAGCGGCGGGGGCC
>NZ_SMKS01000093.1:0-18121 GCF_004348435.1 Saccharopolyspora terrae
GCCGGGGCGGGGGCGGGGCTCTGCACACCGACCGGCTGCGTGGCAGCGTCCACGCCGTGCGGGGTCGATGTTTCGGCGCTTGCCAATGCACCGAGGCCCAGGGCTGCGGCCAATCCGATCGGGACAACCGCAACTGCGAGCCGGGGCATCTAGGTCTCCGTTTCAAGGCGGGATCATTACAACTTCATATCCTTACGCCAAGCGACGATCCTTTAATGGGCCGAATGGAGCAATCTATTGAGGCCCGCACCACCATCTCACTGCGCGTCACGTGATCGTCCCCCCTGGTCACAGGCACGAATCCCGATCACGAAGAAGCGATCGACTCCCCATTTCGAAAACTGTCCGTGAACAGCCGCGCACACCCCGCAATAATTGCGATGCGAAACGCGAGCGGACAATTGACGGAGCGTGGCGGACGGCCGGAGCCATTGAGTAATCGGTCGAGCACGAATTGTCGACCCTGTAAGCAGGGTCACATTCCAGCCCTGCTCGCGAGTCGCTTTCGACGACGTGCGAGCACGAATCGGAACGGCGCGAAGAGGCCGCAGCGGTGACGCCGACCGACCCTCCTCGCTACCGGGCGTGGCCGCGGCGAACGCGCTGACCGCGCAGCGTCTCCGCGTGCGAGATCAACCGACCTCGAAGTGAAATCGGACGGAATCCCTCGAATTGCCCGACGTAGCGCGGTTTCGTCCTGTTCTTCCCTTTCGGGATCAAGGAGAAAGCTCGGGAATTTCCCATTTGATGGGCGCGCGATGACGACGAACGCCGAGGTCGCGCGCACCTGGACGGCGTAACCGACCCCGCACCGGGTCATCGGAACGACCGTCCACCAGGGACGACGAGACCTGGACCACAGCAGAGGGGTTCTGGGAAAGACTCCTGAGAACCACGCGGAACTGACTCGAACGCAACACGGACGCAAAGTCCTGGTGACTAGTATCGCCCCGCCGGATGACTTAGCACCGGCACGAAAAACGCCTGGACGTCGCTTTTCTCCGGCGTGTCCTGGTCACGAAGGGACTTGGTTTTCGTGGATTCATCGTTGCGGTCGGGGCAGGATGCTGCGCCCACGACCGACGCCGACGGCTATTCGAAGTCGCTCGGCAATCGCCAGGTGCAGATGATCGCCATCGGCGGAGCGATCGGCGTCGGGCTCTTCCTCGGTGCGGGAGGCAAGCTCGCCACGGTCGGCCCCTCGCTGGTGGTCGCCTACGCGCTGTGCGGTCTGGCGGCGTTCTTCGTCATGCGCGCCCTCGGTGAACTGGTGCTGTACCGCCCGGTCGCGGGCAGCTTCGTGGAGTACGCCCGCGAGTTCATCGGTCCCTGGGCGGGTTTCGCCTCCGGCTGGATGTACTGGCTGAACTGGGCGATGACCGGCATCGCCGAGATCACCGCGGTCGCGATCTACGTGCACCGCTGGCTGCCGGACCTGCCGCAGTGGATCACGGCGCTGATCGCGCTGGGCGTGCTGCTGGCGGTCAACCTGGTGTCGGTGAAGCTGTTCGGCGAGCTGGAGTTCTGGTTCTCGCTGGTGAAGGTGCTGGCGATCCTGGTGTTCCTGGTCGTGGGCCTGGGTCTGGTGTTCACCGCCACCGACATCGGCGGTGCCCCGGCGGGACCGGCCAACCTCACCTCGCACGGCGGCTTCTTCCCCAGCGGCTTCGGCATCACGCTGATGGCGTTGCAGTCGGTGGTCTTCGCCTACTCGGCGATCGAGATGGTCGGCATCACCGCGGGTGAGGCCAAGGACCCGCACAAGGTGCTGCCGAAGGCCATCAACGGCGTGGTGTGGCGGATCGCCATCTTCTACGTCGGTTCGGTGCTGCTGCTGGCGATGCTGTTGCCGTGGACGGTCTACAGCGCCGATGAGAGCCCGTTCGTCACCGTGTTCTCCCGCCTGGGGATCCCGGGCGTCGGCGACGTGATGAACGCCGTGGTGCTCACCGCCGCGCTGTCGTCGTGCAACTCCGGTCTGTACTCGACCGGCCGCATCCTGCGGGCGCTGGCCAACGACGGCGAGGCGCCGAAGTTCGCCGCGAAGATGAACAAGCGCCGCGTTCCCTACGGCGGAATCCTGTTCACCGCAGCTGCTTTCGTGCTCGGCGTCATCCTCAACGGCATCGTGCCGGAGCAGGCGTTCGAGATCGCCACGGCGATCGCCTCGCTCGGCGTGGTCGCGACCTGGGCCACGCTGGTGATCTGCCAGATGCGGCTGCGGACCAGGGCCATGCGCGGTGAGATCGAGCGGCCGAGCTACCGGATGCCCGGTGCGCCCTACACGAGCTGGGCCACGCTGGCGTTCCTCGCCCTGGTGATCGCCCTGATGGGCTTCTCCGACGGCGCGGAGCGGGTCGCGTTCTTCTCGATCCCCGCCATCGTCGCGGTGATCGCGCTCGGTTGGTGGCTGATCTCGCGCGGCCGCAACAAGCGCGCGAACGGCGAGCCGATGGCCACCATCGGTTCGTGACCTGCTGAGGGGAGAACGGCTTCCGGGTTTCCCGGGAGCCGTTCTCCCCTCTCACGGGGAGTCCGCTCAGGACGCGACGGGCTCCAGCAGGACGACGGGGATCGTCCGCTCGGTCTTCGTCTGGTACTCCGCGTAGTTCGGGAACGCCGCGACCGCGCGGTCCCACCACAGCTCGCGCTCCTCGCCGCTGAGCTCGCGCGCCTCGTAGTCGCCGCGCTGCGGCCCGTCGTGCTCGACGCGCATCACCGGCGTCTTGCGGATCTTGCCGGACTTGGCGCCCTTGGTGGTCAGCACGACGACCGGAAACCCGTGCATCGTGGTGCCTTCGGTGCCGCCGGAGCTCTCGTACTTCTCGACCTGATCTCGCACGAACTCGGTCGGGCTCGGTTCGTACTCGCCAGTCAACGGCATCTTCGTACCTCCATCGCAGAACCGGGTCGTGACCACGACAACATCAGAATCCCGACCCGCATTCCACGCGACTCACCCACCCGTGGGTCAGCGGCGACGCGGTTTGCGCCCCTTGCCCGGAGCCGGACCGCGGCGCGACGCCGGCTTGCGCGCCTGGGCCGTGGCGGGCTTGGCTGGGGCCTTCTTGGTCTTGCGGGCGGGTTCCGGCTGCTGCTTGCCCCGGGTGCTGTTGATCGTGCGACCGCGGACGATCCCGATGAACTGCTCCATCAGGTCCGTGGTCTCGTCCTCGATCCAGCTCAGCGCGACGGTGGATTCGGGCGCGTCGGTGATCGGCCGGTAGGTGAGGTCCTTGCGGTGGTGCAGCCGCGCCAACGACTGCGGCACGACCAGCAGCCCGACCCCGGCGGCGACCAGCACGATCGCATCGGCCGTGGTGGCGGGGCGCTCGACCGCGGGAAGTCCCGGCGGGCGCTCCCAGTCGAGGGTGTCGTCGAGCGGGTGCAGCAGCACGTCCTCGGCGAGGTCCTCGGAGGTGACCTCGTCGGCGGCGGCGACCACGTGGTCCTTGGGCACCACGACCACGGTCTGCTCGGTGTAGAGCGGGATGGCGTGCAGCCCGGTGCGGTCGATGGGCAGCCGCAGCAGCGCCGCGTCGGCTTCACCGCCGCGGACCAGGCCGGGCGCCTCGGCGGCCGCGGTCTGGACGAGGTTGAGGGGAACGAGGGGTTCGCGCTCCTGCCACTTGCGCGCCCACTTGTCGGGCGTGATGCCGGGGACGTAGGCGAGGTCGAAGGACGGGGCCGACTCTGTCACCTGCCCAGACTACCGGCCGGAGTCGCCGGTTACGCTGGTCGGATGACGTCGCGCAAAACCGTCCAGACGATGAAGCCCGCCACGGCGGCCAAGAAGCTGGGTGTCCTGCTGGAGGCCACCCCCGCCGACTTCCAAGAGGGCGTCGTCTCGCGCGACGAGCTCAACGCGCTGCAGGCCGACCCGCCGGAGTGGCTGCGCGACCTGCGCCGCAACGGTCCGCACCCTCGCCCCGTCGTCGCGGCGAAGCTGGGCATCTCGATCAGCGGTCTGACCCGCAACGGCTACGCGGACCCGCTGACCACCGAGCAGATCAACGCGATCCGCGACGAGGACCCCGAGTGGCTCCAGCAGGAGCGCACCACCCGCGTCGAAGCGCGTCGCGAGGAGGAGCGGGCGCAGGCCCGCAAGGCGGCCAAGGCCGAGAAGTCCGCCAAGACCCGCGAGAACTCCTGACCGGCACCGCGAATCTCCGCGCAAGCGGCGCCATCCGCGAGGTACGAGCACCACTCTCGCCACTGGCACCGCTGCGTGTTCTCAGACGTCGTCCGGCGAGCACGCCGCGACGCCGTGCACGGGCATGCATCAGGAGTGGCGCACGGAGTTCGGACGACGGCTGAGGTTCCGCTCCCCGCACCGCCCAGCACATGGTGTTCTGCAACAGGAAATTATGGGGTACATTCGTGTTCCTGTTACTCCGAGTACACCGTAGTGCGGAGGTGTGGGCATGACCGCCGTCGATGTTGCCGGCCAGGGCGTGGAGCAGGACTTCTCCAGCCGCCTGCTCGAATCGTCGCAGATGCTGTCCTACGACCCGATGACCGAGATCGACTGGGACAGCCCCCTGCCGGCCGATCAGTACGGGCTGAACCCCGAGTGGAGCACCCTCTACGGCACGCCGCTGTGGGACGAGCTCACCGAGCAGCAGCGGATCACGCTCACCAGGCACGAAGTGTGCTCGATCATGAGCACCGGCATCTGGTTCGAGATGATCCTGCAGCAGATGATCCTGCGCGACCAGTACGTCAAGAACCCCGCCAACTCCGAGTTCCAGTTCGCCCTCACCGAGATCGCCGACGAGTGCCGGCACTCGATCATGTTCGCCCGCATCTGCCAGAAGCTCGAAGTCCCCGCCTACTTCCCGCCGAAGCTGATCGTCGAACTGGCGCGCCTGTTCAAGAGCACGGCGGGCGGTGAGGTCGCCTACGGCGGCACGCTGGTCGCCGAAGAGGTCCTCGACGTCATGCAGCGCGACTGGATGCGCGGGGAGAACGTGCTCGACGTGGTGCGGACGAGTTCCAAGATCCACGTCCTGGAGGAGTCCAGGCACATGAAGTTCGCCCGCGAGGAGATCAAGGAGCACATCAAGGGCAAGAGCAAGTTGCAGCGCCACTTCAGCGCCGCGCTGATCGCCCTGATCTCCTACGGCATCGTCTACAGCCTCGTGAACCCGAGGGTCTACAAGGCGGTGGGCATCCAGCCGCGGCGCGGACTGGCCGTGGCGCAGGCCAACGAGCACCGGAAGTCCATGCTGCGCAACGCGTGCGCGGGACTCATGGGCTTCCTCGACGAGGCCGGTCTGCTCACCCCGCCCGCGGTCGCGCTGTACAAGCGCGTCCACATGATCTGAGTCAGCCGTCGGCTGGATCCGCTTCTGCCAGCGGCAGATCCGGATCCAGCTCGAGGCCGTAGACCTGCAGCGACTGGTCGAGCAGCTGCCAGGTCCAGTCGCAGAGCCAGTCGGTGAGCTCGTCGAGGGTGAGTCCGTTCGGCTCCTGCAGCCAGCTGCCCGCGCTGGACTCGACGAGCCCGACGATGCCGAAGGCCAGCGGCTGGACGACCGGGACCTGGATGCCGAACTGGTCCAGGAAGTACTGGAACAGCCCCGTCACCTGGCGGGCGATGACCGTCTTGACGTCGGCGACGACGTTCTGCCCGGACTCGCCGGTCGCCGAGTTCATGCTCAGGTAGCGGTAGAGGTTGCCGTGCTCGGCGAGCCAGTTGGTGTGCGCGCCGATCGCGGCGCGGATCATCTCCCTCGGCGTGCCGCGCGGGTTGAACATCGGCGCGAGCTCGGCGGTGACCATCTCGGCGACGCGCTCGGCGATGGCGGCGCCGAGGTCGGCGGTGTCGTTGAAGTACTTGTACAGCCTGGGCCTGGCCACGCCGGCTTCCTCGGCCATCAGCTCGACCGAGACCTCGGGGCCGTGCTTGGCGATCGCGCTCAGCGCCGCATCGACCAGCTCTTTCCGGCGCTTCTCGCGGTATCCCGCCCACCGGGCGCTGCGGCCGTCCACCTGCCGTGTCGTTGATGCGGTCACCCACGAAGTCTACCGGCCGCGAAAAAGGTCTCCGCATCCGCGGATTTATGGGGTACAGTTTGTTCCTGTTACTTCGAGTACGACTAACTGCGGAGGTGCGCCCATGACCGCCGTCGGCGTTGCCGGCCAGAGCGCCGAGCAGGACTTCTCCAGCCGCCTGTTGGAGTCATCGCAGACGTTGTCCTACGACCCGATGACCGAGATCGACTGGGACAGCCCCCTGCCCGAGGACCAGTACGGGCTGAGCCCGGAGTGGAGCACCCTCTACGGCACGCCGCTGTGGGACGAGCTCACCGAGCAGCAGCGGATCACGCTCACCAGGCACGAGGTCTGCTCCATGATGAGCACCGGCATCTGGTTCGAGATGATCCTGCAGCAGATGATCCTGCGCGACCAGTACGTCAAGAACCCCGCGAACTCCGAGTTCCAGTTCGCGCTCACCGAGATCGCCGACGAGTGCCGGCACTCGATCATGTTCGCCCGCATCTGCCAGAAGCTCGAAGTCCCCGCCTACCTGCCCAGCAAGCTGGTCGTCGAGCTGGCGCGCGGCTTCAAGACCCTCGCCACCGGTGAGGTCGCCTACGGCGGCACGCTGGTCGCCGAAGAGGTCCTCGACGTCGTCCAGCGCGACTTCATGCGCGACGACCGCGTTCTCGACGTCGTGCAGACCAGCTCCAAGATCCACGTGGTCGAGGAATCCCGGCACATGAAGTTCGCCCGGGAGGAGATCAAGGAGCACATCAAGGGCAAGAGCACGCTGCAGCGCCACTTCAGCGCCGCGCTGATCGCCGTGGTCGCCTACGTGATCGTCTCCAGCCTCGTCAGCCCGAAGGTCTACGACTCCATCGGCATGAACCGCAAGCGGGCGATGGAAGCGGTCGCGAACAACGAGCACCGCAAGTCGCTGATGCGCAACGGCTGCGCCGGACTCATGGAGTTCCTCGACGAGGCCGGCCTGCTCACCCGTCCGGCGATCGCGCTCTACAAGCGCGTCCACATGATCTGAGTCCACGGCCATGACCTACGCGATCACGCAATCCTGTTGCGCCGACGCATCGTGCATCTCGGTGTGCCCGGTCAACTGCATCCACCCCACCCCGGACGAGCCCGACTTCGGGACCACCGACCGGCTCTACATCGACCCGCGCGCCTGCATCGGCTGCGGCGCCTGCGCCGACGCGTGCCCGGTGGACGCGGTGTTCCCGATCGACAAGCTCACCGGGGACCTGTCCGTGCACGTCGACATCAACCGGGAGCGGTTCTCCGAGATCCCGGCCGACTACCCCTGGGGAAGGCCGCAGTTCCCACGATCGCTGCCGACGCACGCCGCTGCGCCGAGCGTCGCGGTCGTGGGAACCGGGCCGGCCGCCGGCTACGCGGTGCAGTCGCTGCTGCGCTCCACCGACGCCGAGATCACGCTGATCGACCGGATGACCACCCCTGGCGGTCTGATCAAGTTCGGCGTCGCTCCGGATCACCCGAGCACCAAGCAGATCGAGCACACCTTCGCGACCAGCTACAAGCACCCCAGGGTCCGCATGCACCTGGGCGTGGAGGTCGGGCGGACCATCAGCCACGCCGAGCTGACCGAGCACCACAACGCGGTCGTCTACGCCGTCGGCGCGCCCGGTCACCGCACGCTGGGACTTCCCGGCGAGGACCTGCCCGGCACGATGGCCGCCCGCGAGTTCGTCGGCTGGTGCAACGGGCATCCGGACATCCCGGCCGACGCGGTCGAGCTGTCCTCGGAGCGGGTCGTGATCGTGGGCAACGGCAACGTGGCGCTGGACGCCGCGCGCCTGCTGCTCAGCGACCCCGACGAGCTGGTCGGCACCCCGATCGCCGACCACGCGCTCGCTGCCCTGCGCAAGAGCAAGGTCCGGGAGGTCGTGCTGCTCGCGCGGCGGGGTCCCGAGCACGCGGCGTTCACGCGGTCGGAGTGGGTCGGCATCGAACAGCGGCTGAAGGGCCGCATCGTGGTCGACGGCCACGGCGGTGCTGCGGAGTCGATCGCCTCGGCCGAGGACGGATCAACGGCCGCGCTGCTGCGCGAGCTGCCGGTCGAGGACGTCGACTGGGATCGGGCTCCGGGAGAGGAGCGCCGCCTGGTGCTGCGCTTCTCCTCCGCTCCGCAGGAAGTGGTCGGCGATCCGCAGGTCAGGGCCCTGCGCGTCGGTGACGGCTCGGGCAACCGGGACGTGGCGACCGGGATGGTGCTGTGGTCGGTGGGCAGCCGCGGGGTGCAGATCCCGCAACTGCCGTTCGACGAGGCGACCGGGGTCATCCCGAACACCGGCGGCCGGGTCGAGCCGGGGACCTACGTGGTCGGATGGGCCAAGCGCGGAGCGGCGGGCGGCATCGGCGCCAACCGCGCGTGCGCGTCGGAGACCATCGACTCGCTGATCGACGACGCAGCAGCGGGCACGCTGCACAACGCGAAGAAGGACGCCAAGTCCTTCGCCAAGCTGCTGCGCTCCCGCAGGTGAACACGCGCTGATTCGCCTTGAGATCCGTTCGGTCTCAAGGCGAATCACGTCGTGCGGGCTGTTCCCGCAGCACTTCGCCGAGGCGGGACAGGAGCTCTCGCAGCTCCCGGAGCCCGTCGGCGCCGAGGTGCTCGCCCAGGGCCTGCTCGATCCCCCGGATGCGTCCTGCCGCGGCCCGCAGCGCCTCCAGCCCGGTCGGCGTGGCCACGATCTGCCGGGCGCGCCCGTCAGCGGGGTCGGGCCTGCGCTCGACATAACCGCACCGCTGCAGGTGCGTGACCAGCTCACCCATCGCCTGCTGGGTCATCCCGGCGGCCTCCGCCAGCTCCGACACCCGCGATCCGGCCGGATCCAGGTAGCGGAACACCGCGTAGTGCGCGGGTCGCAGCTCGTCGTCGAGGTCGGCGCGCAGGCCGTCGTTGAGCCGCCGCTCGAAGGCGGTGGCACTCTCCACGAGCAGCTTGAGCAGAGTCGGGTCTTCCGATGACATGAAAAGAAGGCTACCTTACCAATTAGGAAGGCAGCCTTTGCAAAAGGGAGAGTGGGTGCGATGCCCGACTCGCTGGTGTTCCGCGACGGTCGCCGGGTCACGTTCGTGGCCGAAGGCAGCGACGAGGAAGGCCCGTTCCTGCGCATCGAGCACCGGCTGCCGCGACCTGCCCGGCAGGCGGGCCCGCACTGGCACCCGCTGCTCATCGAACGCTGGACCGTCCGCCGAGGGCGGTTGCGGTTCCGCATCGACGGCCGGGAACTCGTCCTCGGGCCCGGTGAGTCCACCTCAACCGGAGCCCGTCAGGTCCACGAGTTCAGCACGCTGACCGCCGACGTCGTCCTCGACCACGAGATCCGCCCACCGCTGCAGCACCGCCGCATGTTCGAGCTCTGGCACGCCCTCGACACCGCCGGGGCGACCACGCGCTCCGGGTTGCCCCGCAACCCGCTGGCGCTCGCCCTGCTCTGGCAGGCCCAGGACGGCTACCTCGCCGGCGTCCCGGCCTGGCTCCAGCGCGCGATCTTCGGCGGCCTGGCCCGCCTCGCCCGCGCCCTGCGCTACGAGCAGCGCCTGGACGAGCGCGAGGGGCGCGTGGACTGACCGCGCGCCCCCAGAACTCGCTCAGTGCGCCGCGACCGCCGCGGTGGCGCCCTCGGTCTTGCGGACGAACAGGGCCGTGCCGAAGGCGACCAGGCCGATCACACCGGCCACGACGAACGCGGTGCGCAGTCCCGAGGCGTCCGGGACGCCCGCCGGGTTGGCCGAGGCCAGCGACGACACCGTCACGAACACCGCCGTGCCGAACGCGCCCGAGACCTGCTGCAGGGTGCCCAGGATCGCGCTGCCGTGCGAGTACAGGTGATCGGGCAGCGCACCCAGCGACGAGGTCATCAGCGGCGTCATCATCAGGCTCAGCCCCAGCATCAGCAGCAGGTGGAAGCCGATCACCATGCCCAGCGGCGACTCCGGGGTCAGCGTGGCGAACAGCCACAGCGACACCGCCATCGCGGCGGCGCCCGGGATCACCAGCGGACGCGGTCCGACCCGGTCGAACAGCCGCCCGACCGGACGCCCCATCAGACCCATCAGCAGACCGCCCGGCAGCACCGCCAGACCGCTGACGAACGTGGTCGTCTTGAGCACGGTCTGCAGGTACAGCGGCAGCAGGATCGCCGCCGCGCCCAGCAGGCACATGAACAGCAGCGCCGCCAGCACCAGCGACACGACGAACGGGCGGTGGGTGAACGGCCGCAGGTCCAGCAGCGCCCGGTCATCGCGCTGCAACCGCAGCTGCCGGGCCACGAACACCACCAGCGACGCGGCACCGACCACCAGCGGCACCCACGGCGGGACCGCGTGCGAGCCACCGGACTCACCGATGGCCGACAGACCGTAGAGCAGGCCGCCGAAACCGATCGCCGACAGCAGCACCGACAGCACGTCCAGCGGCACCGCACGGGTCTCGCTGTCCAGGCGCATCCACACCGCACCGATGGCCAGCGCGATCAGCGACAGCGGCAGCACGATCCAGAACATCCAGCGCCAGCCCAGCGAGGACAGCACCGCTCCACCGATGGTCGGCCCCACGGCCGGGGCGACGGCGATGACGATGCTGATCGTGCCCATCGTGGCGCCGCGCTTCTCCACCGGGACCAGGCGCATCGCCGAGGTCATCAGCAGCGGCAGCATCACCGCCGTGCCGCTCGCCTGCACGATGCGACCCAGCAGCAGCATCCCGAACCCGGGTGCCAACCCGCTCAGCAGCGTGCCGAGGCTGAACAGGAGCATCGCGGCCATGAACACCTGACGCGGGGTGAAGCGCTCCAGCAGGAACCCGGTGATCGGGATGACCACGGCCATCGTCAGCAGGAATCCGCTGGTCAGCCACTGCACGGTGGTGGTCGACACGTGGAGGTCGACCGTGAGGTCGCGCAGCGCGACGCTCAAGATCGTCTCGTTGAGGATCATCACGAATGCCGAGGCGACCAGCACGCTCAGCAGCACGTTTGCTCTCGGCGGTGTGGCCTGCCGGTCGGGCTCCGCGATCGCGGCCGTCTCGGTCATGGGTTGTCGTGCACCTCGCTCGTGTGGGGCCTTGGTCACGGCCGTTGTCCTTCCCGACCGGGGGTGCCGGCCGGATTCGCCGACATCGCCGACGGCGTTTCGGCATGCAGTTCTGACGCTTGGGCGGTGGAAGCCCGGATCACGTGTCGGGTCGACCCACGCGACGGTGGGGTCCGCGACGACTTCGGGCGCGACCGATGATCGGCCGGCGGTCAGATGATCCGGTGCCGGGGAGTCACGTGAACCGTCCCCTCACAAGCATGCTCGTCCCCCCAGAGCTCCGATCCAGCTTAACGTCCTGATCTGACAGGGCGTTCCGTCGCGGCGGGATGCGACGGCGCGAGCACCCCGTACCAACGCGCACGATGTTTCCCATCATCCGCGCTGGTCAAACGATTTTTCGCGGGCCAGATCGCGAGAGGCCGGTCCACCTGCGGGAACGCTAAGCGGATGACGAACGTCACGTTGGAGGTGCTGCTCAGCTCCGAGCGCTCCGCCAGCGGCCCAGCGCGGTGTCCAGGACCAGGAACGCCGCGAGCGAAACACCCAGCAGCGGCAGGAAGAACGCCACCACCAGCGTCACCGCGCCCAACGGCAGCAGCACGCGCAGCGACACCTGGCGCCAGGCCCCGCGCGCGACCGGAGCACCGAAGGCACCGGCCGGACGGCGGCGCCACCACATCCGGTAGCCGAGGACGATCGTGGTCAGCAGCGCCACCACCAGCGCGGCCAGCACCAGCTGGTTGACCAGGCCGAACAGCAGCCCCATGTGCGCGTCGACGCCCCAGCGCGCCAGCTTCGCCATCACCGGCCAGTCGGCGAAGCGCAGCGTCGCGGTGACCTGCCCGCTGGCGGCGTCGACGGCGACCGCGTCCTGCTGCGTCGGCCAGTGCCGCTGCACCTGCTGCACCACGTAGGCACCGTCCGAGGTCGGCGGAGTCAGCTCCACCGGCCCGGTCACGCCCTGCGCCTCGGCGGCGCGCAGCACCCGTTCCGGACCGACGTCGCCACCGGTGTGCCCGTGGTGCCCGTGGTGCCCGTGGTGGCCCTGGTGCTCGGGCGGGACCACGTCGGTGGACACCGTCGGCGTCTCCCAGGCCAGCACCTCGCGGAGCTGGGTGACGTTCGCGCCCGCGTAGTTCGACCAGGTCAGCCCGGTGGCCGACAGGAACAGCAGGCCCAGCGCGATGCACGTGCCGATCGCGCCGTGCCAGGACAGCAGCCGCTTGCGCCCGGTGGCGCCGGACTCGGGGACGACGAGCCGCTTGCGCGAGGCGCGGCGGCGCCGGAACCACAGCAGCAGCCCGCCCAGCACCACCACCCACAGCCAGCTGGCCGCGAGTTCGCTGTAGAGCCTGCCGAAGTCGCCCAGGTGCAGGCCGCGGTGCAGGTTGTCGATCCACGCGCGCAGCGGCAGCGCCTGGCTGCTGCCGTAGGTCTCCAGGATTCCGCGCACCTCGGTGGTGTGCGGGTCGACGAACACCGTGCGCTGGAAGCTCTCCGGCAGGTCCGGTGCGTGGAAGATGACCTGCGTGGTGTCGGTCGGCGTGGGCGCCGGGCGGATGGACATCAGCGAGGCACCCGGGTGCGCGGCCTGCGCGGCGGCGAGCTGGTCGTCCACCGACGCGGTGCGCGGGCTCGCCGGCACGTGCAGTTCCCGGTCGTAGACCAGCTGTTCCAGCTGCGGGGTGAACACGTAGAGCAGCCCGGTGGCGGCGGCCACGAGGAGGAACGGGGCGATGAGCAGTCCGGCGTAGAAGTGCAGCCGCAGGACCAGCGGTCGCAGCGCCGCCCACGTTCCGGCGCGACCGCTGCGCTGTTCGGCGGTCGGGGGCGCCTCGGTGCTCATCTCATCTCCATCCGCGCGTGGTGCGTCGTGGGAGATGTCGGTTCCGGTTGATCGCTGGTTCCCGCGAGTTGCCGCCGTCACACCGGCGGCCGTCCTCGGCGGCCGGAGCGGGTGCCGCGCGGGTAACGTCGCGCAGCGCGAAGCGTTCGACTGCGGGAGGTGTGGTTGGTGGCGAGCTGTTGTCCTCCGTCCCGTTCCGGTCCGGCGACCGGTACGGAGCAGCAGGTCACCCGGGGCAGCGGGAACCTGGACGGCATGGTGGTGCTTCCCGGCGGTGTGTTCCGGATGGGCACCGAGGACCCCGACGGGTTCCCCGACGACGCCGAGGGACCGATCCGCGAGGTCCGCGTGGCCTCGTTCGCCATCGACCCGCACGCCGTGTCCAACGCGCGCTTCGCGGAGTTCGTCGACGACACCGGTTTCGTCACCGAGGCCGAGCGGTTCGGCTGGACCTACGTGTTCGCCAAGTTCCTGCCCGGACACCTGCGCAAGGAGTCCCCTCGCCCGGAGCAGACGCCGTGGTGGTGCGGCGTCAGCGGCGCCAGCTGGCGGCACCCGGAAGGGCCGGGCAGCGACCTGGACGGCCGCTGGGACCACCCCGTCGTGCACGTCTCGTGGCACGACGCCGCGGCCTACTGCAAGTGGGCGGGCAAGCGGCTGCCGACCGAGGTCGAGTGGGAGTACGCGGCGCGCGGCGGCCTCGACCAGGCCCGTTACCCGTGGGGCGACGAGCTCACTCCCGGCGGTGAGCACCGCTGCAACATCTGGCAGGGCCAGTTCCCGGTGCGCAACACCGCCGAGGACGGCCACGTCGGCACCGCGCCGGTGGATTCCTTCGAGCCCAACGGTTTCGGACTGCACAACGTGTCGGGAAACGTGTGGGAGTGGTGCGCGGACCGCTTCTCCGACGGTTCCGACAATCGCGCCATGCGCGGCGGTTCGTACCTGTGCCACGACTCCTACTGCAACCGCTACCGGGTCGCCGCGAGAACGTCCAACACACCGGACAGTTCGAGCGGGAATCTCGGTTTCCGGTGCGCCGCCGACGCCTGAGGAATTCCTTCCGGAAAAGCAGTCGGCGCCCAACCGGATGAATTGTTTCCGATCGGGCGCCGAGCGTTCCACTCACATTCCCGTGACGATGACTTCCGCCGGGACTTCGGTGTCGTTGGCGAGAGCGCCGAAGAGCGTCTCGGCCTTGTCCTGGTCCCACTTGACCACCGACGCGCCATCGCTGGTCTCGCCGAATCCGGACATCGGGACCGTGGTCGTGACGCCCTGACCGGAGGCGATCCCGTTCATGGCGAACGCCAGGCCCGCCAGGTGCCAGACGTGGTCCTCGGTGTCGACGAGGAACGCGCCGGAGGTGTCCAGGATCAGCGGGAACAGGCGCAGCGGGTTGAGGAAGACCTCCGGGGACGAGGCCTTCTCGGTCAGCGCGGCGAGGAACTCGCGCTGCCGCTCGACGCGGTCGAGGTCGCCGCGCGAGGAGGCCCGGGTGCGCACGTAGCCCAGCGCCTGCGGGCCGTCGAGCTCCTGGCAGCCGGCCTGCACGTCGAGGTTGGCCTTGGGGTCCTTCATCGGCTCCTTGACGCAGATGTCCACGCCACCGATCGCGTCGGTCATGTCGGCGAACCCGCCGAGGCCGACCTCCGCGTAGTGGTCGACGCGGACGCCGGTCGACGCCTCGACGGTCTGGGTCAGCAGCTGCGGCCCGCCGTAGGCGAAGGCCGAGTTGAGCTTGTCCTTGCCGTGCCCGGGAATCGAGACGTAGGAGTCGCGGGGCAGGCTGACCATCGTGGGCTTGCCACCGGACTGCGGGATGTGCACCAGCATCACCGTGTCGGTGCGCCGACCCGCGGTGTCACCGGTTCCCAGCTCGGCCTGGCGGTCGGCGTCGAGCCCTTCGCGGCTGTCGGAACCGACCAGCAGCCAGTTGGTGCCGGGACCGTCGGCGGGCCGCTCACCGGAGGTGGGAAGCGCGGGCTCGCGCTTGAGCGAGTAGTCCACGTAGATCAGGAAACCGACCAGCGCCAGCACCAGGACCAGCAGAACGGTCAGGATCTTGCGGCCCGGGCGGCGTCGTTTGGGTCGGTGATGAGGTGGCCGTGCGTGCACCATCTGTTGCTGAGCGTAGTTCATCTGCCAATCCGAAGAAGTTGGTTGTCCTGCACGGATTTCGCGCACTCCCCGACCTGCTGCGGCGAGCGAGCATGGCAGGTGATCATGCCGTCCGAATAGGAGCAATCCCACAACTTCTGGCAACGATGCGGGAACTCCGGAATCACGCGCGGACAACTTTCTCCTGTCCGCGCTGAATTGTTTACCCGGAGCAACTTCACGAAATTCCAGGCCCGCGCAGGTTGTTGACGGTTTTTCACGTTGCGGGCCGGATTTCGTGGCGATCATCTCCACTCTCCGCTGTCGGCGCGGGGTTGTTTCCACCGCTCTCGCACGACCACAATCCGGCCCCATGAATTACCCGTCGCCCCACGGACACGGCCCGTACCCACCCCAGGGGAACGGTCCGTACCCGCCACAAGGCCACGGTCCGTACCCACCGCACGGCCGGCCCCCGCACGACGACCGCTACGAGGAGCGCCGGCGCCGGGAGGAGAACTCCGACCGGATCGCGAACGTCGTCCGCGTCGTGGTCAGCGTGGTCCTCACGATCTTCCTTCTCCACGTGCTGTTCGTGGTCTTCGACGCCAACCAGGGCAACGAGTTCGTCTCCGTGGTCTACGTCCTGGCCAAGACGCTGGTCCTGGGCCTCGGTGACGTGTTCACGCCGGACGACGCGGTGCTCGGGGTCGTCCTGAACTACGGCCTGGCAGCGCTCGTCTACCTCGTCATCGGCCAGCTCATCATCAAGTCGCTGCGGCGCTGACCCCTCGCGCCTTCGAACTCGTCGACGGCGAAGGCGATGGCCTCGCGATCCCCTTCGCCGTCGACGCCGAGCTCTTCCGAGCATGAGTGGCGGTTTCGCGCTGTCGGCGACGACGGGTCAGCGCAACGCGGACGCGATCGACGCGCGGATCTCGTCCGGTGCGTCGCCGAGTCCGCGCAGCAGGTTGGCGGTCAGCGGCACCAGGACCTCCGCCAGCGGGTCGGCGTGGGCGAAGCGGCCGGCGAGTTCGAGGGTGACGAAGCCGTGCAGCGCGCTCCACAGCTGAGCCGCGACGTCGCCCGCCTCGGCGCGGTCGAGCCGTTCGGCGGTGATGGCGCGTTCGGTCGCGGCGACCAGCCTGCCGAAGGCCACCGCGGGCCAGCCCGTCTCCCCTTCCGCGGGATCGGGCGGCCCGGCCGGAGTCGACAGGCCGAACATCAGGTCGTGGAGGTGCGGGTTCTCGCGGGCGAAGCCCCGGTAGACCCGCGCCTGGCGCAGCAGGTCCGCCACCGGGTCCTCCGTGGTCGCCACGGTGTCGAGACGCCCGGTCAGGCGGCGGAAACCGTCATCGGCAACGCCGCGCAGCAGCTGCGGTACGCCGCCGAAGTAGTGGTACACCGCCATCGTCGACGTGCCGATCTCGCGTGCCAGCCGCCTGGCCTGCAACGACTGCGGCCCCTCGTCGGCGAGCAGGCGCACCGCCGCCTCGATCAACCGCGCCCGCACCTGCTCGCCCTTGCCCACGACCAGGTTCTAACACGGCCGCGGGCGCGCGGCTCAGGACGTCGGGCTCGGAGCTCCCGCGAAGGGGATGCTGGCCGGCGCCGGTTCGGCCTCGGCCCGGTCCGGGTGCTGCCAGAGGCCCTTGCGCTCGAGGATCGGCAGCACGCCCTCGCCGAACCAGTACGCCTCCTCCAGGTGCGGGTGCCCGGAGAGCACGAACTCGTCGATGCCCAGCGCGTGGTACTCCTCGATGCGCTCGGCGACCTCGGCGTGACTGCCCACCAGGGCGGTTCCCGCTCCCCCGCGCACCAGGCCGACGCCGGCCCACAGGTTCGGGTAGATCTCCAGCTTCGAGGTCGAGCCCTCGTGCAGCTCCAGCATCCGCTTCTGGCCCTCGGACTCGCTGCGGCCCAGCCCGGCCTGCACCTGCTCGATGACCGACGGGTCCAGGGCGTCGAGCAACCGCTGGGCCTCGGCCCACGCCTGCTCGCTGGTGTCGCGGCTGATCACGTGCAGCCGGATGCCGAAGCGTGGCGTGCGACCCTGTGCGGCGGCCAGCTCGCGAATCCACTGGATCTTCTCGGCGACCTTGGCAGGCGGTTCGCCCCAGGTCAGGTACACGTCGGCGTGCTTGGCGGCGACATCGCCCGCCGCCGGGGACGAACCACCGAAGTACACCTGCGGCACCGGGTCGGGCACGCGCGTGAGCTCGGCGCCTTCGACGCGGACGTGCTCGCCCGCGAAGTCGACCCGCTCCCCTCGCCACAGCCCGCGCACGACCTCGAGGAACTCGTCGCAGCGCGCGTAGCGGGCGTCCTTGTCCAGGAAGTCGCCGTAGGCGCGCTGCTCGTGGCTCTCCCCGCCGGTGACGACGTTGAGCAGCAGCCGCTGACCGGAGTGGCGCTGGAACGTGGCGGCCATCTGCGCGCCGAGGGTCGGTGAGAGCAGGCCGGGCCGGAAGGCGACCAGGAACTTCAGCCGCTCGGTGACCTCGGCGAGCATCGCGGTCGACAGCCACGCGTCCTCGCACCACGCACCGGTCGGCGTCAGCGCGCCTTCGAACCCGAGCTGCTCGGCGCTGCGCGCGATCTGCCCCAGGTAGGCCAGCGTCGCCGGGCGGGCGCCGCCCGCGGTGTGCGTGGGCGTGCCGTGCCCGCCGTCGACGAGGTAGCGGCTGTCGCCGTAAGTGGGCAGGAACCAGTGGAACGTCAAGGACATCTGCTTCTCCATCAGTCCGATGTGGACTCGTGAACCGGGTTGCGCGGGTGGAGGAGTCAGCTGCGACACGCCTGCGTCACCACGCGCTGGAAGTCCACGTGGCGGCGTCGGGTCAGGGGTTCCACGAACGTCATCGTTCGGCAGGCGGCACGCCGATGTCAACGCGCGGACCGCGCTTCCCAGCAAGTGGACGGCCTCGATTTCACTTGACCGCGCGGGCGCGCAGCGGCGAGGCTCTGCCCCGTGCTGCCTGCCGCGCTGCTGACCACGCGCCACCACGTCGACCTGCTCCGGGTGACGTCCTCGGCGTGTCCGAGCTGTTAACGCCCGCGCAGACGAGCCGCGCACAACCCCTCCGCGCCGACAGCCGCCCCCCTCGGCCG
>NZ_SMKS01000094.1:0-18069 GCF_004348435.1 Saccharopolyspora terrae
GGGGGCGGGTTGCTCGGTGGCCTAGGAGGCCTCCGAGTGCGGTGATGAGGGCTAGGAGGAGCAGGAGGGTTGCTGCGGACCAGGACTTCTGGTCGCTGGCGATGAGCAGGGCGCTGGCCGCCAGGGGGACGAAGCCGCTGATCAGGCCGCTGAGGTTGGAGGAGATCGCGACTCCGCTGTAGCGCAGGTGCACCGGGAACAGCCCGGCCAGCAGCGAACCCGAGACCGCGTACGGGATCGACAGGCAGTTGATGCCCAGCGTCACCGCGATGATCACCAGCACCGGGTTGCGCGTGTCGATCATCCAGAACACCGGGAACGCCACCAGCGCCGACAGGACCCCGCCCCACAGGCAGACCTTGCCGGGGCTGAACCGGTCGGCCAGCCTGCCGCCGAAGATCAGCGTCACGACCTCGGCCGCCGCCGCGAACAGCGTCGCACCCAGCATCAACGACTTCGGCAGTCCCAGCTGCCCGGAGCCGTAGCTGATCACGAAGGTGGTCAGCAGGTAGAAGCCGCCGATGCCGATCAGCGACGCCGCGATGCCGATCAGCACCTGCCGCCAGGCGGTGCGGAACAGCTCCACGGCGGGCACCGAGGCCCGATCGTGCTCGGCGAGCATCTGCTCGAACAGCGGCGACTCCCCGACCCGGCGCCGCAGGTACAGCGCGACGCCCAGCAGCGGGAAGGCCGCCAGGAACGGCAGCCGCCAGCCCCACGAGTCGAACGACTCGTCGGGCAGCATCGCCACCAGGTAGAACCCGCCCGAGGACAGCAGCGTGCCTATCGGCGAGCCGATCTGCGGCAGGGCCGCGAACCGACCCCGCTGCTCCGGCGGCGCGTGCTCCACGGCGAGCGTGACGGCACCGCCCCACTCGCCGCCGACCGCGATGCCCTGCAGCACGCGCAGCGCGGTCTTAGCAGCAGCGGAGCGGCCAGACCGATGGCCATGAAGTCCGGCAGCAGCCCGATGAGCCCCGTGACCACGCTGATCAGTGTGACCGTGATGAGCAGGCTGCGCCTGCGCCCGATGCGGTCGCCGAGGTGGCCGAACACCACCGCGCCGAGCGGCCGCGCGAGGAAACCGATCGCGAACGAGGCGAAGGCGGCGAGCGTGGCCACCGCCGGGTCCTCGGTCGCGAAGTACAGCCGGTCGAACACGATCGACGCGGCCGTGCCGTAGAGGAAGTAGTCGTACCACTCCAGGGCGGTGCCGACGAACGCGGCGAACGCGACCTTGCGCGCCTCCGCGGGGTCGGTGCGTGGCGTGCTCGCTGTTTCGGTCACGGGGCCTCCCGGTGTGCCGGATCAGGTGGGGACTTCTGCGAACTCGTCCGCTCCGTGCACCGCGCGGCCGGCGACGAACGTGGCGCGCACGTCGATGTCGCCGATCTCCGAGACGGGCACGGTGGTGGGGTCGGCGTCGAGCAGCACGAGGTCGGCGAACATGCCCGCGGCGATCTGGCCGCGCTGGTGCTCCTGACCGGCCGCCCACGCCGCGTGGGTGGTGTAGGCGCGCAGCGCCTCGACGGCGTCGACCCGCTCGTCGGGGGCGAGCACGCGCCCGGCTTTGGTGGTGCGGTCGACCATCGCGCGCATCCCCAGCAGCGGTGCCCCGTTGGACACGCACGGGCGGTCCGAGCTGCCGGGCACCACCAGGCCTGCGTCCAGGAAGGACCGGTGCCGGTACAGCCAGGGCTCACGCTCGTCGCCGACCGCTCCGATCATGGTGTCGCCGATCTCGTAGAGGAACCGCGACTGCGGCACCGGGATGACGCCCAGCGCGGCCATCCGGGAGAGCTGGTCGGGGCGCACCATCGCCGAGTGCTCGATGCGGTGCCGCGCGTCCGGTCGCGGAACCTCGCGCTGCGCCTGCTCGAACGCCTCCAACGTCAGGTCGATGGCGCGGTCGCCGATGGCGTGCGCGGCGACCCGCCAGCCGCCCCGGTGCGCGGTGAGGATCCGCTCGCGCAGCACGTCCGGGTCGTCGCCGAGCACCCCTCGGCCGCCGTGCCCGTGGAACGGGGCGGTGACCGCGGCGGTGCGGCTCGACAGCGCGCCGTCGGTGAAGATCTTCATCGGCCCGATGCGCAGGAAGTCGTCGCCGAAACCGCTGCGCAGCCCCAGGTCCAGGCCGAAGGCGTCCGGACCGACCTGGTGCAGCACCTCGTTGGCGGGCATCAGCTCCACGCGCAGCGGCAGCTCGCCGCGCTGCCGCGCCAGCTGGTACGCGGCGGCCTCGGCCGGGCTGTGCCCGATCCAGCCGCCGCCGATGCCCGCTTCGGTGACGTGCGTGAGCCCTTCGGCCGCGTAGCGCTTCGCGGCGCGGCCGATCGCCGCCACCAGCTCCTCGACCGGGTAGGGCTTGACCAGCGCGTCGACGAGTTGCTGCGCCTGCTCGGCGAGCAGGCCGGTCGGAGCCCCCTCGGCGTCGCGCTCGACCACGCCGCCCTCGGGAACGCGGGCGGAACCGTCCAGAACCCCTGCCTTGGCGAGGATTTCGGTGCTGGCCACGCACATGTGCGCCGAGCGGTGCTTGAGCCACACCGGCCTGCCGCCGCCCGCCCTGTCGAGCCGGGCGCGGTCCGGGTGCCCGCCGATGACGAAGTCGTCGTAGCCGGAGCCGATCACCCAACCGTCGGAGGGCAGTTCGGCGGCCTTGGCGGCGACCAGGTCGTAGAGCTCCTCGGCCGACCGGCAGCCGGACAGGTCGAGTTCGGCCAGCGAGAGCCCGTACCAGACCATGTGGTTGTGCGAGTCGGCGAAGCCGGGCGTCACGACCGCGCCGCCGCCGTCGATCACCTGCCGCGCGGGCAGGTCGGCGATCACCTCGTCCACCCCGACGATCCGCCCGCCGAGCACCCCGATGGTGTGCGCGGTCGGGTGGTGCGGGTTCATGGTCAGCGCGCGGACGTCGCGCAGCAGCAGGTCCAGCACTTCGTTCCTCTCCTCAGCCCAGGTGGTGCGTGCGGGTCAGCGGCAGCGTTGCCGCGCGGTGCACGTCGATCTCTACACCGTCGACCGACACCGGACCCGGTTCGCGCGGGACTTCCACGCGCGGGGTCGCGGTGTTGCGCACCATGTCCGCCCTGGTCAGCCCCCTGCTGTCGCGCACGGAGGCGTAGTTCGGGCCGCTGGGCAGGCGCGCGCGGTCGGCGGCGTCGGCGACGAACACCGTGGACAGCCTGCGGGGCGCGGCGCCGAGTCCGCCGAAGAAGGGACGCATGACCCTCGGTTGGGTGAGCCGGGTGGATCCGGAACCCGACCCGCTGGCGCCCCAGGCGACGAACCCGGACTTGATCACCAGGTCGGGTTCGGCGCCGAACCAGGCCGGTTGCCACAGCACGATGTCGGCGAGCCTGCCCGGCTGCAGCGATCCGACCTCGTGGCCCATGCCGTGCGCGATCGCCGGGTTGAGGGTGATCTTGGCGAGGTAGCGCAGCACCCGCTCGTTGTCGGCGTGCTCGGGCCCGGTCTCGCCGGCGAGCGCGGCCTGCACGTGAGCGAGCTGCCAGGTGCGGCGGGCGGTTTCGGCGATGCGGCCCATGCCCATCGAGTCGGAGTTGACGATGCTGATCGCCCCGGAGTCGTGCAGCGCGTTCTCCGCGGCGATGCCGTGCTCGCGGACCCTGCTTCCCGCGATGCTCCTGTCGCTGTCCACCATGGAGTGTCCCTTGTGGACTGTCATGGTCATCGGGAACAGCTCGGCGACCGTCGCCGGGGTCAGCGGCAGCGTCGGGGTGGTCGAGGAGGTCAGCACGTGCGGACTGCCCACGACCTCCAGCAGGTCGGGATGCCCGCCACCGCCCTCGACGTGGTAGGCGTGCACCGTGCGGCCCCGCGTCGCGTCGAGGGTGTCGGCGAGGAAACCGGACTCGTTGAGCGTGTCGGTGTGCAGCGCGACCGGCAGGTCCGCCTGATCGGCCGCGCCCAGGCAGGTGTCCACGATGCGCGGGGTGGCGCCCCAGTCCTCGTGGATCTTGAACCCGCCCGCGCCGGACAGGACCGCCCGTTCCAGCAGGTCGTTCGAGGACGACGATCCGCGCGCCAGGAACGCGACGTTGATCGGCACGTCCCGCCACGCCTCGATCATCGAGTGCAGGTTGTGGGCCGGGTTCGCGCCGACGTCCCACACCCCGCCCATGCCCATGCCCACCAGCGAGGTCACCCCGGCCGCCAGCGCCGCGGGCACCACCTCGGGGCTGGACAGGTGCACGTGCGAGTCGACCACGCCGGGCGTGGCGATCAGGCCGTCACCGGTGATCATCGCGGTGTGCGAGTCGACGACCAGCTCCACGCCGTCCCCGGCCTCCGGGTTTCCCGCGCGCCCGACGCCGACGACCCGTCCCTCCTTGATCCCGATGTTCGTCTTGCGCACGCCCAGCACCGGATCCAGCAGCAGCACGCCGAGGATCACCATGTCCAGCGCGCTGTCCCGGCCCGCCTTCGGCGCGACGAGCAGTCCGTCGCGGGCGGTCTTGGCGCAGCCGCCGAGCATCTCCTCGCCGGGCTCGGTGTCGTCGTCCTCGACGCGCACCCACAGGTCGGTGTCGGCCAACCGCACCAGGTCACCGGTGGTCGGTCCGTACAGCGCCGCGTAGCGCTCCCGGGACAGGCTGGTCATCGGCTGCCTCCCATCGCCACGAGGACGAGTTCCTTGCGCTCCCCCGCTTCCAGGCGCACCGCCGTGCCCGCGGGCACCGCCAGCCGGAAACCGGCGAGCTCGACGTCGCTGCGCACCGCCGGGTTGAGCTGGTCCAGCGGGAAGTGCGAGGAGATCCACACCGGGCGTTCACCGGTGTTGTGCAGCCACGCCGTGCGCCGCTCGCGGCCGGCCGCCAACTCGATCTCGCCGTCGGCGGCGCGCACCGCTCCCGGCGCGTCCGGACCGGGCGGGCCGAACGGCTGCGACACGTGCACCAGCGAGCTGCCGTGCGGGAAGAGCGCTTCGACCTGGATCACCGGCACGGCGGCGGGAACACCTGGGCGGACCTGGTCGGCGGTCAGCAGCGCGCCGGCTCTGCGCACGATCTCGTCGATGTCCACGCCGTCCCAGGCGAGTTCGCAGATCTCGTCGCACACGTAGGCCACGGCGTCGGGCGCGCCGAGCGGCGCGCCGCGCGCCAGCCTGCGGCGGGCCAGCTCCGCGGCGGTGAACAGGTTCAGCCGCTCCTGCTCGCGGGGCGTCAAGTGCATGAGAGCACAGTCCTCTGGTCACCGGCCCAGCACAATGATGGATCCACGCCATCTGATCGCTCTAGATTGGGCGGATGCACACTTCGCTTCACGAGCCGGTCACACCCGACGGGCCGTTGCGCAGGCTGGTGCACTCCTGCCTGGACGATCTCGACGAGCTGGTCGCGGTGTTCCTGGCCGAGCTGCGCTCGATGGAGCCCTACGCCAGCGACGCCGTGCCGTGGTCGGAGCTGCGCGAGCACGCCGAGGGGAGCATGGAGCTGCTGCTGCGGTTGTCCGGAGGCCTGGCCGTGCCCGACCGGCTGGGCGACCTGTGCGAGCGCATCGGCCGCAGCCGCGCGCAGGCGGGCGTGCCGCTGGAGGTGCTGCTGCACGCGGTGCGCGTCGACTTCCGGGTGCTCTGGGACGCCTTCGCGCGACGGGTGTCCGAGGACGAGCTGCCGTCTCTGGTGCGCAGCGCCTCGCGGGTGTGGGCCGCGGTCGACCACCACACCACCCGCATCCACCTCGCCTACCTGTCCGAAGCCGCGGTGGTGGCCCGCGAGCAGGAGCACGAGCGCGCCCAGCTGGTGGCGCGGCTGCTGACCACCGACGCCCGCGATCCGCAGGTGGTCGCGCAGGTCGCCACGGCGCTCGACGTCTCCGCCGACGCGGACTTCGCGGTGGCCGCGGCCCCGCTGCCCGCCACCCGGCCGCTGCGCGACGCGGCCGACGAGCTGTCGGCGCGGGGCATCTCGGTGCACCTGCAGGACGTCGACCGGCGACCGGTGCTCATCGCGCAGCTGCCCGCCGGCGTCACGGCGGTGCCGCGGCGCTGGTTGCAGGAGGTCCCGTGCGGCCTCGCACCCGTGGCCCGCACGCTGGCGGGTGTGCCGCGCGCGGTGCGCATCGCCGCCGAGCTGGCCGGGACCGGCGCGGCCGAGGCGGGCCCGCGGGCGCTGCCGGACGTCTGGTCGTCGGTGGTGGCGGGGAGGCTGGGCGAGCTGGGCGACGCGCTGGGAGCGGAAGTGTTCGGCCGGATGCGCGGCATCGGCGCGGGCGAGCGCTCGCGGCTGCTGGAGACCGCGTCGGCCTACCTGCGCACCGGATCGGCGGGTGCGGTGGCCGGTGAGCTGTACTGCCACCGCAACACGGTGCTCAACCGGCTTCGCCGCATCGACGATCTCACCGGCTGCGATCTCACCCGTCCCGACCAGGCCGCGTTGTTCATGGTGGCGCGGGCCTGCGACCCGAGTGCGTGATTTCGAACGCCGTACGGTTCGCCGGTTGTCCGGCGTACTACGGTGGTCGTGGACCTCTCTCGATCGCGCAAAGGATGGGACGTTGACCGCGACGCAGATCCCGGACACCACCCGAGCCGAACTCGACGCCGCGCTGCAGCGGGCCGCCGACGCCGCCGAGCCCTTCGGCGAGCAGGCCCCGGCGGAGCGCGCCCGCCAGCTGCGGGCCGTCGCCGACGCCCTGGACGCGGCGGCCGGTGAGCTGATCCCGCTGGCCATCAACGAGTCTCACCTGTCCGAGGGCCGGCTGACCGGTGAGCTCAAGCGGACCACCTTCCAGCTGCGCCTGTTCGCCGACACCGTCGAGCCCGGCGAGCACCTGCGGGTCACCTTCGACCGAGCCGACCTGGACTTCGCGCTGGGCCCCAAGCCGGACCTGCGGCGGATGCTGCTGCCGGTGGGCCCGGTTCTGGTGTTCGCCGCCAGCAACTTCCCCTTCGCGTTCTCCGTCGCCGGTGGTGACACCGCCGCAGCGCTGGCGGCCGGGTGCCCGGTGGTCCTCAAGGGCCACCCCGGTCACCCGGAGCTGTCGGTGCGGACCGGCGAGATCGTCGCCGAGGCGCTGCGCTCGGCCGGTGCGCCGGAAGGCGCGTTCAGCGTCGTGCTCGGCTTCGACACCGGCACCGACGCGCTGCGGGACGAGCGGATCAAGGCGGCCGCGTTCACCGGTTCGGTCCCGGCCGGGCGCGCGCTGTTCGACATCGCCAACTCGCGGCCGAAGCCGATCCCGTTCTTCGGTGAGCTGGGCAGCCTCAACCCGGTGTTCGTCGCCCCGGGGGCCGTGGCCGCGCGCGGAACCGACATCGCCAAGGGCTACGTGACCTCCTACTCCGGCAACGCCGGTCAGCTGTGCACCAAGCCCGGCCTGCTGTTCCTGCCCGCCGACCACGGCCTGGAGGGCGCGCTCGCCGAGGAATCGGCGGCCGTGGCGTCCCACCGGCTGCTCAACGAGCGGCTGCACGAGGGCTACTGCGGTCGGCGCTCGGTCGTCACCGACGTCCCGGGGGTGCGCGTGCTCGCCGACGGCGCGAGCGACTCGGCAGTGGACGGGGCGGCGCCCACGCTGCTGGCCACCGACGTGGAAACCCTGCTGGCCAACCGGGACGCGCTGCTGGAGGAGGTGTTCGGCCCGCTGTCCATCGTGGTCACCTACACCTCCGAGGACGAGGCCCGCCGCGCAGCGGAGGCGTTCGAGGGCAACCTCACCGCGACCGTCCACGCGGAGGACTCCGACACCGACTTCGTCGCCACGCTCCTGCCGCGCCTGCGGGAACGCGCCGGGCGCCTGCTGTTCAACGGCTGGCCGACCGGCGTCGCCGTCTCCCACGCCATGCAGCACGGCGGCCCCTACCCGGCCACCACGGACGCCCGCTTCACCTCGGTCGGCACGGCGGCGCTCGACCGCTTCCTCCGCCCGGTGACCTACCAGAACGTCCCGGCTGCGCTTCTCCCAGCGGCCCTCCAGGACGAGAACCCCTGGAACATCCCCCGAACCGTCCACACCCCGAAGTGACCCCGGGGGCGCCCACCACCGGGCGCCCCACCGTCCTGTCGAATTTCGCGCGAAATTCGAGGGCCGCAGCTCGCCTTCGAATTTCGCGCGAAATTCGAACTGCGTCGCCCGTGCGGGTGACGTGGAAGCTCAGGGGGTTCGGCGGTAGCGGGCGACCGTGACCGCGGCCGTCGGCGTCACGGGTGACGGCAGGGCGGCGATCTTGGCTTCGAGGGCGTCGGGCGTGGTGTGCCAGGCGCTGGGCCCCATGGCCACGGCCGCCAGGGCTTCGGCGTGGGTCAGTTCGAGCCGGAACTCGACCGTGCGCCGCTCCAGCGGGGTGAAATGGCCTCCGAGCTGGTCGGCGAGGCGTTCCGGTTTGGACTCGTCGACGTTGAGCAGGCCCAGGTGGTCGACCAGACCGGTCAGGTGACCGGGGTCGGGGATCACGACGACGAGCTCACCGCCGGGACGCAGGATCCGGCGCATCTCCGGCGCGTTGCGCGGAGCGAAGACGTTGAGGACGACACCCGCCGCACCGGTGCGGATCGGCAGCGGCTGCCAGGCGTCGGCCACCGCCGCGCCGATGCGGGGGTGCGCCTTGGCCGCCCGGCGGCACGCGTACTTGGAGACGTCCAGGGCCACGCCGATCCGCTCACCGAGGGCCCGTGCCAGGTAGAAGCCGGTACCGGCACCGATGTCGACCACCGGGCCGTCCCCGGTGACCGCCGCTGCCACCGCCTCGGCGATCGGGTCGTAGTGCCCGGCGCCCAGGAACCCGGCGCGGGCCGCGACCATCTCCGCGGTGTCACCGACGACCTTGCTGCGCCCCGAGAGCAGGCTGACGTAGCCCTGCCGCGCGAAGTCGAACACGTGGTTCGACGAACACCGCAGCGAGTTCCCGCTTCGCTCCAGGTCGAGTCCGCAGTGCGGGCAGGCCAGCACCTCCACAACCTCGTCCAGCACAGCCCAGCCTCCACACGCTCCGCAGATGCGCGATTCTAGTCGCCGGGGAATGCGACGAGCGGCGCGGAAGGAGGCGCGGCGATGTGGCACTGGCTGAGCGCACCCGAGTACCAGGCGGCGAGGTTCGCCGTCACCCACCTGATCGCCCTGACCTACCTGATCGGCTTCATCTGCTTCCTCCGGCAGTTCCGCGGTCTGCTCGGTGAGCGCGGGCTGACGCCGGTGGTCCACTTCGTCGCGCGGGTGCCGTTCCGCCGGGCACCGAGCGTGTTCCACTTCCGCAGCTCCGACCGGTGGCTGGCGGGCGTGGCCTGGACCGGCATCGCCGCGAGCGCGCTCGCCCAGTTCGCGGACTTCGCCCCGGTCTGGGGCTGGATGCTCGTGTGGGCGCTGCTGTGGGTGCTGTACTCGTCGATCGTCAACGTCGGCCAGGTCTGGTACGGCTTCGGCTGGGAATCGCTGCTGCTCGAAGCCGGTTTCCTGGCGATCTTCCTGGGCCCGGCGCACATCGCCCCACCAGCGCCGGTGCTGTGGCTGCTGTGCTGGCTGCTGTTCCGCGTCGAGTTCGGCGCCGGGCTGATCAAGCTGCGCGGCGACTCCTGCTGGCGCGACCTCACGGCGCTGCACTACCACCACGAGACGCAGCCGATGCCGGGTCCGCTGAGCCGCTGGTTCCACTGGCTGCCGCGGCCGCTGCACAAGGTGGAGGCGCTGGCCAACCACGGGACCCAGCTCGTCGTTCCGTTCCTGCTGTTCGCCCCGCAACCGGTGGCCACCGTCGCGGCGGCGATCATCGTCGTCACGCAGCTGTGGCTGATGCTCAGCGGGAACTTCGCCTGGCTGAACCTCCTGACGATCACCCTGGCGTTCGCCGCCGTGGGCGGGCCACCGGCCGCGCTGCCCGATCCGCCGGGCTGGTTCGCGGTGCTCGTGCTGGCGGTGACGGCGCTGTTCGTGGTGCTGGCGTACTGGCCGGTGCGCAACATGCTGGGGCGCGGTCAGGTCATGAACCGCAGCTTCAACCGGCTGCACCTGGGCAACACCTACGGCGCGTTCGGCAGCATCACGCGGGTCCGCTACGAGGTCGTCGTGCAGGGCGCCGACGAGCCGGGAGGCCCGTGGCGGGAGTACGAGTTCAAGGGCAAGCCCGGCGACCCCGCGCGCAGACCGCCCCAGATCGCGCCGTACCACCTGCGGCTGGACTGGCTGATGTGGTTCGTGGCCATCAACCCCTCCTACGGGCGCACCTGGCTGCCGAGGTTCCTGCGCGCCCTGCTCCGCAACGAGCCCCCGGTGCTGGCCCTGCTCCGGCACAACCCGTTCCCCGACGCACCGCCGAAGGTGGTCAAGGCCGACCTCTACCGCTACCGCTTCAACACCCGCCGGGACCGCCGCGAGACCGGCGCCCACTGGAGCAGGACCAGGTCCTCGGACATCGTTCCGCCCCTGAGCCTCGACGACCTGTGATCACCCCTGGGCGGCGGCTTCGAGTTCGGCGATGTCGAGCTTGCCCATGCTCAGCATCGCCTTCATGACCCGGTCGGAGACCGCGGGATCCGGTGAGGTGATCAGCTCCAGGAGGCGGCGGGGCGTGATCTGCCAGGACAGGCCGTAGCGGTCCTTGAGCCAGCCGCAGGGGCCGTGCTCGCCGCCTTCGCCGAGCTGCTCCCACAGCCGGTCGATCTCCTCCTGCGACTCGCAGGTGACCTCCAGCGAGACCGCCTCGGTGAACGTGAACTGCGGTCCCCCGTTGAGCCCGATGAACTGCTGACCGAACAGTTCGAACTGCACCACCAGCACCGTGCCGGGCTCGCCCGGGCCGGCCTCGCCGCGGTGCATGACGTGCACGATGCGCGAATCCGGGAAGATCGAGCAGTAGTACTTCGCGGCTTCCTCGGCCTCGGTGTCGAACCACAGGTTCGGGGTGATCTTCTGGGCGAACTCGTACATGGGTCTACCCCTTCGTCGCGGGAATCCAGACTGAAGGGGTAGACCCGCTCACGCAGCGGAACTCATCGGTCAGAACGCCGGGCGCAGCGGCATGCGCGCGTCGGTGCCGTCGAGCTTGACGCCCAGCACCTGGTGCAGCTGGATGTTGTTGCGCTCGAACCCGAGCTGGCAGGCGGCCATGTACAGCCGCCACACGCGCGCCCGCGCGTGTCCGGCCTCGGCGACCGCGGCCGACCAGTTGCGGTCGAGGTTCTCGCACCAGTGGGCCAGCGTCATCGCGTAGTGCTCGCGCAGGTTCTCCTCGTGGCGCACCTCGAAGCCGTTGTCGTTCATCGCCGACACGAGCGTGCCGACCGGTTCGAGCTCGCCGTCGGGGAAGACGTAGCGGCCGATGAACTTGCCCGTCCGCGCCCTCTGCTGACCGTGCGGGCGGGTGATGCAGTGGTTGAGCAGCCGGCCACCCGGCACCAGCTTGTCGTGCAGGAACGAGAAGTAGTGCGGTAGCTGCTTGAGACCGATGTGCTCGGTCAGGCCGATGGAGCTCACGGCGTCGAACCCGGTTTCCGGCACGTCCCGGTAGTCCATGTAGCGGACCTCGGCGAGGTCGGCCAGGCCGCGTTCGGCGATGGCCTTCTGCGCCCACTGCGCCTGCTGCCGCGACAGCGTGACGCCCAGCCCGCGCACCCCGTAGTGCTCGGCGGCGTGCATGACCATGCCGCCCCAGCCGCAGCCGACGTCGAGCAGCCGCTGGCCTTCGGACAGGTCGAGCTTGCGGGCCACCAGGTCGTGCTTGGTGAACTGCGCCTGCTCCAGGGTGGCGTTCTGCTCCGGGTAGACCGCGCAGGTGTAGGCCATCGACGGGCCGAGGACGTACTCGTAGAACCGGTTGGAGACGTCGTAGTGGTACGAGATCGACTGGCTGTCGCGGTTCTTCGAGTGCCGCCAGCCGCGCGAGCGGTGCTCGACCTCCGGCACCCTGACCGGCCACCAGAACCGGTACCCGGCCAGCTTGAAGAGCAGTTCGCGTCGCAGGTCCGCAGGCACGTCGTTGAGCGTCACCGACGGGAACGCCGCCAGCGCGCTGTACATGTCGCCGTGCACTTCCAGCGCGCCGCTGACGTAGGCGCGGGCGAGCCCCAGCTCACCGGGCGCGTTGGCCAGGTGCGACAGCGCCAGCGGCGAGCGGACTTCTACGCACACATCGGCCCCGGCGGTCCCCGCTCGGCTGCCGTCGAAGGCTCGGATCTCCACCGACAGGTCGCCGCCGAGAATCCGCTCGAACACCCCTGCCCATCCCATCAGAGGGTCTCCTTTCCAGTTTGATGTGTCGTCTGCCGCGAGTCAGCGCTCGCGAACGCACTTCTCGTACAGCCCCGGCAATCGGCCCTTCGGGTCGTAGGTGTCCTTCAGCCGCTGGTAGGCCGGTCGGTTGTAGAGCAGCCAGAACTCGTCCTCCTCGAAGTAGGAGTTGGAGTACAGCGACTTGTGCCCGTCGAGCTCGGTCACCTTCCGCTCGATCGCGCGGTTGTGCCTGCCCGGCGCCTCGCCGGGGCGCAGCGGCACGGTCGCCCAGAAGCCGACGTTGACGTAGAGGGTGTCGGGGTCCATCGGGTACAGCGACCAGCCCTCGCGGTCGCGCAGCCGCACCGGGCACAACCAGATCGGCGAGATGCCGATGTCGCGGTGGAAGAACTCCAGGAACTCCGGCAACCGCTGGACCGGGATCTCGACGTCCTGGATCACCGGTTCGTTGAGGCCCTTGCCCTGCAGCACGGCGAGCCGGTCGGTCACCGAGTGCCGCCGGTCCCAGGCGACGATCCGCCGGTAGACGTCGGAGCGCTTGTACTTCGCCGGCCAGAAGCGGCGGATCAGCGGGTGCTGCACGCCGATCGCCCGCGAGCACCAGAACCAGTCGGTGTCCCAGCGCCACAGGTAGTCGTGGATGCTCAGGTAGTCGGTGCGGCGCTGCTGCACCGACCGGTAGTAGATCTGCTCGCCGGTGTAGTCGCTGGCGAAGGGCGCGGAGTCCACGTAGGACCCGAGGGTGAGGTGGTGCTCGGTCGGCGTGAACACGGTCCCGTCGACGAAATCGACCTGCTCGCCGTCGAATTCACAGTCCGCGCAGATCCGGGCGATCGCCTCGGTGCACTCGGCGGCGGTGGCGAACGGGACGTGGCGGAGCTTGACGTAGGGCTTGACCTCCTCCAGCTCGATCTCCAGCCGCAGCGCGTAGCCCAGCGTGCCGTAGGAGTTGGGGAAGCCCCGGAACAGGTCCGCGTGCTCGTTGTCCGGCCGCGCCACCACCACCGAACCGTCGCCGGTGAGGATCTCCATCTCGCGCACCGACTCGTGCGGCAGCCCGTTGCGGTAGGAGGTCGACTCGATGCCCAGCCCGGCCACCGCGCCGCCCAGCGTGATGGTCTTGAGCTGCGGCACCACCTTCGGGATGTGCCCGGTGGGCAGCAGCGCGTCCACGATCTGCTCGTAGGTCGCCATGCCCTGGACCTGCGCGGTTCCGGCTTCGGCGTCGACGTCGAAGACCTTGGTGAACCGGCCGACGTCGAGCCCCGGGGAGTCGGAGGGGGCGCGGAACCGGAAGAGGTTCGAGGTGGGTTTGGCGAGCCGGACCGGTGCACCGGCCGGCAGTTGTGCGTACTGCGCGACCAGCTCGGCCACGTCGTCGGAATGCTCGCCGATCATCGGCGTTACCCGATCCGCCATACCTCGACCGTAATGCCGGATCCGGTCTCAAGCACCCCCTTTGACGAGGGCTCCGGCCCCGCCCGCAAGCCGACGAACAGCCCAAAACCCGTCGGCGAAGGGCGGTTCCGCGATCTTCGATGATCGCAAAACCGCAGGTTGGAGCCACGAACGGGGAGGTGCCGCAGACACTTGCGTGATACATGCAAGTTCAGCGATATTTCGATCACATTTGCTGTGATCGGAGCAGTCCTGCGACCCGGGGCCTTTCACCACGCGGCCGAGTCCATTGCTTCGAGCGGGTGATTCCCACCCGCACCGCCGAGCGAGAGGAACTCGCCGAACAGCTCCCGTCCCTAGCGGCGCTTGAGAGCCCAGGCTCGGAGGCCGCGGAAGCTCTGGACCTTCGTGGACCCCACCGAGATGAGCTTGTAGTCCTCGTGGCCGCGCAGCGCGGCGGCCATCTCGCGGTCGATGAGCACCGAGGCCGGGCGGGCGACCGACGTCAGGCGGCTGGCGATGTTCACCGTCGAGCCGTAGACGTCGCCGAAGCGCGCCAGCACCGGTCCGCGAGCCAGGGCGATCCGCAGCGGCGGCAGCAGGTCGTTCTTGGCGATCTCCTCGTTGAGGGTCAGCGCGATCTCCGCGCCCTCCTCCGGGCTGTCGGCCACGAACAGGACCTCGTCGCCGACGGTCTTGATGACGCGGCCGTGGTTCTGCGCGACCACACCTCCCGCCAGCGACTCGAAGCCGTCGATCAGCCGGGTCAGCTCCAGCTCGGTGAAGTCGCGGATCAACCGGGTGTAGCCGACCAGGTCGGCGAACCCCACGACCTGCACGCGCTCGTCGATGCCCGGATCGCGCTCGTCGAGCTCGCGGGCCACGGTGGCGGCCAGGTGCCGCCGCCACACGTAGTCCTGCATCTTCTCCATGACCGGCACGATCGCCGCCGCCACCTCGGTGGTGGTGTCCACATCGGTGGCGAAGCTCTGCCCCAGCAGCGACTTGAACAGGCCCGTCTGCCACTCGGCCAGCCGGGACATGGTCTGCGCCAGCGAACGCGCCACCGCGGATTCGAGCTCGTCGGGGATCACGTCCGCCGACACCAGCGACACCAGGGCGCGCAGCGCCGCGACATCGGCGTCGGTGAAGATCACCTCGTCCGAGTCGACGTGCGCGAAGCCCATCGCCTGCCACAGCTGCTCGGCGCGCTCCACGGAAACGCCGGACGCCTCGGCGACCTCGTCCTTGGTGTACTGGGGCGGCGAACCGAGGAGGATCTCCTCGATTCGCCGGATCCGGTCATCGCGACGTTCGGACAACGAGCACGTCGCAATCAGATCGTCGGGACACCTCGGACGGGACCGAACCGAGGATGCGCCCCTTGAGGGTGTTGAGCCCTCGGCTACCCACGACCAGCAGGTCGGCGCTGTGCTTCTCGGCCGCGCCCAGCAGCACCGAGACCGGCTCGCCGACGGCGGCGACGGTCTCGACGTCGGTCGCACCGGCCTTGCGGGCGGTGTCCGATGCCGTCTGCACCGTGTCATGAGCCGGAGCCGAACCCATGACCTGGAAGGCCTCGTCGCCGAGCTGATCGGCGGCGCGTTCCAGCTCCTTCGGGTCGGTCGGGTAGTAGGCGCAGACGATCACCAGCCGCGCCGACGAGGCGCTGGCGACCTCGGCGGCCCGGCCAACCGCGCGCAGCGAAGGCGCGGAGCCGTCCGTTCCCACGACGACGGTGCGATAACTGGACATCGCTCTCCCACTTCCTTTGGGGCCGACATTTCGACGCTCCGGGTGAGAACACTAACGATCGAGGACGGCCGCAGTCACGGCCCGTGCGCGGAGGCCTCCACCAGTGCCCCGCGCCACGGTGGCGGACCAGGCCGGTTGTGCCGTTCCACAACCCGCTCCCGGAACTGTCGTCCAACCGCACAGCGCGACACTCGATCATGCGGCGTACGTTTCGCCGCAACCTGTGATTCGAACAATGGAGTCGACGTGTCAGCACCGAGCCTGCAACCCGGGCGGGGAATGTTTCGCCGCAAGCCCATCGAGACCATCACCTCGGACGTCGAGGAAACAGGTCTGAGCAAGTCCCTGGGCTTGTGGCAGCTCACCGCGATCGGCGTGGGCGGCATCATCGGCGCCGGGATCTTCTCGCTGGCTGGCGCGGTCGCCAACGAGAAGGCCGGGCCCGCCGTGCTGATCTCGTTCCTGATCGCCGGCATCGCCAGCGCCGCCGCGGCGTTCTCCTACGCCGAGTTCGCGGGCATGATCCCCAAGGCGGGCTCGGCCTACACCTACGGCTACGCCGTGCTCGGTGAGGTCGTCGGCTGGCTGATCGGCTGGGACCTGCTGCTGGAGTACACCGCGATCGTGGCGGTGGTGGCGATCAGCATCTCCGGGTACTTCAACGAAGTGGTCGGCTACGTCGGCGTCGACCTCCCGGTGTGGATGCTCGGCGCACCGGGCACCGAGGAGGAGGGCGTCGCGCCCGGCAGCTACAAGATCAACCTCTTCGCCGTGCTGCTGTGCCTGTTCATCGCCTTCATGCTGAACCTGGGCATGAAGAGCGCCGCGCGGTTCGAGACCTTCCTGGTGTACCTGAAGGTCGCCGTGGTGCTGCTGGTCATCGGCGTCGGCGCCTTCTACATCAACACCGGCAACTACACGCCGTTCTTCCCCTTCGGCGCGAGCGGGGCCATCACCGGCGCCGCGACGGTGTTCTTCGCGGTGTTCGGCTACGACGCCATGAGCACCGCCGCCGAGGAGTCCAAAGAGGCCCAGAAGCACATGCCCAAGGCGATCCTGTACTCGCTGGGCATCTCGATGGTGCTGTACGTGCTGGCCTGCCTGGTGCTGACCGGCATGATCCCGTTCGACCAGATCAAGGGCGAGAGCGCGTTCGCCTCCGCGTTCACCGACGTGGGCCTGCCGATGCTCGGCGCGATCATCGGCGTGGGCGCGATCCTGGGCATCCTCACCGTGATGTTCACCTTCATGCTCGGCGTGACGCGCGTCGGCTACTCGATGAGCCGCGACGGCCTGCTGCCCGCGTGGTTCAGCAAGACCCACCCGGTGCGCA
Source organism: Saccharopolyspora terrae (assembly GCF_004348435.1). Lineage (NCBI taxonomy): Bacteria > Bacillati > Actinomycetota > Actinomycetes > Pseudonocardiales > Pseudonocardiaceae > Saccharopolyspora > Saccharopolyspora terrae. The sequence continues at coordinate 16,673 of NZ_SMKS01000094.1, forward strand.
AGGTGCCCACCCGGTTCACCTGGCTGATCGGCGTCGCCTCGGCCGTCATCGCCGGTCTGCTTCCCATCGGTGAGGCCGCGGAGCTGACCAACATCGGCATCCTGCTGGCGTTCGTGATCGTGTGCGCCGCGGTGATCGTGCTCCGCTACAAGCGGCCCGACCTGCCCCGCGAGTTCAAGACGCCGGGCATGCCGGTGGTGCCGATCATCGGCATCGCGTTCTCGATCTGGCTGGTGACCTTCCTGGCCTGGGAGACCTGGCTGCGGTTCGCGGGCTGGTTCGCCATCGGCCTGGTCATCTACTTCGCCTACGGCTACCGGAAGTCGAAGATGAACTCCTGATCGCCGGCACCGGACCGGCGCGCGCTGCGCCGGTCCGGTGTTGATCGGTTGAGCTCATGTCTGCTGCGTCTCAGCGTGCACTGGATCACAGCGTTATCCGGTGTCGTATGCCTAGGGTTTTCCCCGGCGCCACCGGGGCTTTTCGCGGTGCCGCCAGGAGTACGACCGGGCCTCGATGCTGAGGGGTGCTTTGTGACGCGCGTTCGCGAACTGAGCCCGTACGTGGAGCTGCACCGCGCGCAATGGCGGGAGCTGCGCGATTCGCTCCCCCTCCCGCTGAGCGAAGACGAGCTGGTCGCGCTGCGCGGCCTCGGCGAACCGGTCGACCTCGACGAGGTCGCCGACGTCTACCTGCCGCTGTCCCGGCTGATCAGCCTCCAGGTCGCCGCCCGGCAGCGGCTGCACGAGAGCACCACGACGTTCCTCGGCGAGGAGACCCGCGGGACCAAGGTGCCCTTCGTCATCGGCTTGGCCGGCAGCGTCGCGGTCGGCAAGTCCACCACCGCGCGCATCCTGCGCACCCTGCTCGCCCGCTGGCCCGACCACCCGCGCGTGGACCTGGTGACCACCGACGGGTTCCTGCACTCGAAGGCCGAGCTGGTCCGGCGCGGGCTGATGCACCGCAAGGGCTTCCCGGAGAGCTACGACCGGCGGGCGCTGCTGCGCTTCGTCACCGAGGTCAAGTCCGGGGCCCCCGAAGTCTCCGCCCCGGTGTACTCGCACGTCGCCTACGACATCGTGCCCGACGAGCGCAACGTGGTGCGCCAGCCCGACATCCTCATCGTCGAGGGCCTCAACGTCCTGCAGCCCGGCCCCAGCCTCACGGTCTCGGACCTGTTCGATTTCTCGATCTACGTCGACGCCCGCACCGAGCACATCGCCCGCTGGTACACCGACCGGTTCCTGGCGCTGCGCAGCACCGCCTTCGCCGATCCGGAATCGCACTTCCACCACTTCGCGGAGCTGACCGACTCCGAGGCGCGCGCCGAGGCCGACCACCTCTGGCGCACCATCAACGAGCCCAACCTGGTGGACAACATCCTGCCCACCCGCCCC
>NZ_SMKS01000095.1:0-16213 GCF_004348435.1 Saccharopolyspora terrae
CCCGCTACCCACCCACCTGACCACTTTCAGTAGAACCCCTCCCCGACTTCCACTGAAATCGTGGACCTGATTTCCACTGAACCCCACGACTTCCACCGAAGTCCCCTGAACGACTTCCACTGAAATCGGTCCACCGGTTCCACTGAAATCGGGTGGGTTCGGTGTGGGGAGGTGGGTGTGGCGCCGGGGGTGTCGGGCTGGTTAACGTCTCGGGCATGGATGAGCTCGTGCACTTCGAGGTGGCCGACGGGGTCGGAACGATCACCCTGGATTCGCCGCACAACCGCAACGCCCTGTCCGCCCAGCTCCGCCGGGAGCTCAAGGGGCACCTGGACGCCGCGACGAACGACGACGCGGTGCGCGTGATCGTCCTGGCGCACACCGGCAAGGTGTTCTGCGCCGGAATGGACCTCAAGGAGTCCCGCTCGGCGGATTCCGATCAGCAGGGCGTCAACGAGTTCCCCGCGCTGCTGGAGCAGATCTGGACCAGCCCGAAGCCGGTCGTGGCGAAGGTCGCCGGACCCGCCCGCGCAGGCGGCGTCGGGCTCGTCGCGGCCTGCGACATCGCGGTCGCGGCCGAGACCGCCACGTTCGCCTTCACCGAGGTCCGCATCGGCGTGGTCCCGGCGGTGATCTCGGTGACGGTGCTCCCCCGGCTCAACGCCCGCCAGGCGCACGAGCTGTTCCTCACCGGCGAGACCTTCGACGGCCGGCGCGCCGCGGAGATCGGCCTGCTCAACTCCGCCGTCCCGGCCGACGACCTGGACTCGGAGGTCGAGCGCTACACCGACATGCTGGCGCTCGGCGGACCGACCGCCCTGGCCGCGACCAAGAGCATGCTCACCAACCAGCGGCCGGAGTCGATGAGCGACGACTTCGCCGAGATGCTGCAGCTGTCGGCCCGGCACTTCGCGGGCGAGGAGGGCCAGGAGGGCATCACGGCGTTCGCGGAGAAGCGCAAGCCCAGCTGGGTCCCGGAAGCGCTGAGGTGAGCGGTGGTCAGTGGCGCCGCTGCGGCGCCACTGACCATCCGCATCCAGTATTACGAGCGGTTGCTGATCAGGATCGGGTCAGCACCGCGGTGAAGCGGCGCCCGCACATCGGGCGTTCCGCCGCGTCGCGCAGGACCGAGTTGATGCCGTTGAACGCCTTGGGGTCGTGGTCGGCGAGGTCCTGGAACCCGGACCAGATCAGGACGTGCTCGCCTTCCGGCAGCCAGGACAGGTCGGTCAGGCAGTCGTAGAGGGAGTCCAGGTTCCGCCCTGCCCACTCGGGGAAGTCGAGGACGGCGGCGATGCCGTCGAGAGTGGTGCGCTTGCTGGTCAGGTCGACGCCGTCGAGGACGTGGGCGGTCGCGCCTCGTTCCTCGGCTGTGATGACGGCTTCGCGAGCCGTGATGTCGGCGCCCGGCTGATCACTCACCGGCTGCTCCTTCCGCAACCTGCTGGCCAGTTTCGCTCCGAACATGGCACTCAACCCGCCGTATCCACAACCACGAACGACTCGTAGTGATCACCGGTGTAGTACACCTCGTCCTGCCCACCCGTGACCAGTCGGCGCGCGCCGCGATCCTTCGAGCCCGGGGTCGGCACGGTGTACTCGTGGTAGTACCCGGACTTCTGCTCGGGCAGCTCGCCTTCGCGGTTGCCGAACACCGAGCCGTCCTTGCCCGGGTACGGGAACGGCCCGCCCTTGACGATGAGCTGGTAGGTCTTGCCCGTCTCGGGCGGCAGCTTCGAGAGCTGCTGGACCTGCAGTCCGGACTGACTGGCACCCGGCACCTCGGTGCTCGGAGAGTCGGCGACGACGTCCTTGCCGAACCACCCCAGCACGACCAGGGCGACCAGCCCGACCAACGCCGACGAAATGCGCTTGCGCGAGCTCACGCCGTCTTTCCCCTCCGCCCGGTCTCACCGTCGCGGCCGACCGGCGGTTCGGCGCCGCGCACGCGGGTGAACTTGGCACCGAGCCCGTCCACCGCGCGGTCGACGACTCGCGCCACCCCCCAGCACAACGGCACCAGGACTGCAAGGACCAGGGCGACCTGCAGCGGATAGACGAGCTGCACCAACCACAGCTCGACGCCGTCGTACCACTCGACCAGCAACTCCAACACAACGCGCAGCGTACGCGCGCCACCACGGCGCTGCGCGCACCCCCGGACCACCGCGACCGGCCGTCCGGCCGTGCCGGGCGGGATGAGATGCGCACCACTGCGACGCGTGGTGCCGGTGTGGCACCTCGCGCCGCGCTCAGGAGCCGGAGTGCTCGCGGATGGACTTGATGATGGCGCCGAAGTCCTGGCCGCCTCCGCCCTCGTCGTTGAAGCGGCGGTAGAGGTCCGTGGCGAGGCGGCCGATGGACGTGTCCGTGCCCGACTGCTCCGCCGCGGAGACGGCGAGGTTGAGGTCCTTGAGCATCAGGGCCGCCGCGAAGCCGGGCTCGTAGTCGTGGTTCGCGCGGCTGGTCTCCACCAGGTCGGGAACCGGGCAGTTGGTGGTCAGCGCCCAGCACTGGCCGGTGGAGACCGCGGCGACGTCGTAGAGCGCCTCGTGCGAGAGGCCGAGGCGCTCACCGAGCACGAACGCCTCGCTGACCGCGATCATCGAAGCGCCCAGGATGAGGTTGTTGCACATCTTGGTGACCTGGCCGTTGCCGGGACCACCGCAGTGGATCACCTTGCGCGCCATCGGCTCCAAGACGCTCTCGGCGCGCTGGAAGTCGGTCTCGGAGCCGCCGACCATGAACGTCAGCGTCCCCGCCTCGGCACCGGCCGTGCCACCGGAGACGGGCGCGTCGATGCTGCCGAAACCGGCTTCCTGCGCGCGCTGGTGCGCGGCGCGCGCGTCAGCGACGTCCACGGTGGAGGAATCGACCAGCAGCGCGCCGGCGGCCGCGTTGGGCAGCACCTCGTCGTAGGCGTCCAGCAGGTGCTTGCCGCTGGGCAGCATGGTGATCACCGCGTCGGCTCCGCGGACCGCGTCCGCGATCGAGGACACCGTGGTCACGCCGTTGTCCGCTGCGGCGGCCAGGGCGGCCGGGACGAGGTCGTAGCCCTGCACGGTGTGGCCGGCCTTGACGAGGTTCGCCGACATCGGACCGCCCATGTGACCGAGTCCGATGAAACCGATGACAGCCATTGTCACTACCTTTCTGCTCGAACTTCCGCCAAGACCGGTGGATCCGCGCTCAGCCGAACAGCTTCGGCTCGTCGGAGGCCGGTTCGAAGAACTTCTGCACCCGGGATTCGTCCACTTCGGACAGCGTGGTGGGAGACCACTGCGGGTTGCGGTCCTTGTCGACCAGCGCGGCGCGCACGCCCTCGACGAAGTCGCCGATCCGCACGCACGCCATGGCCAGCCGGTACTCCAGGGTCAGCGCCTGCTCCAGCGAGTCGTACCCGCTGCGCATCGCGCGGAGGGTGACCTTGAGAGCCGTGGGCGACTTGGTCTCGATGGTCGTCGCGGCGTCCTGCGCGGCCTGCTCGGGACGTTCACGCAGCCGGGCCAGGACGGACTCGACGTCGGAGCCGGCGTAGGCCGCGTCGATCCACTCCCGGTGCTCGGCCAGGGCCGGCTCCGGCACCGGCGCGGCGAAGGCCGCGAGCACCTCGTCCACGTCACCGCTGCTCAGGGCCTCGACGAGCTCCGGGAGCCGGGCGCTGTCGACGTAGTGGTCGGCCAGGTCGCAGTACAGCGCGTCCGCGCCGCCGACCGCCCCGCCGGTCAGCGCGAGGTGCGTGCCGAGCTCACCGGGGGTGCGCGACATCAGGTAGGTGCCGCCGACGTCGGGGATGAAGCCGATGCCGGTCTCGGGCATCCCGACCTTGGAGCGCTCGGTGACCACCCGGTGCGATCCGTGCGCGGTGATGCCGACGCCACCGCCCATGCAGATGCCGTCCATGATCCCCACGACCGGCTTGGGGTAGTTGGCCAGCGCGGAGTTGAGCCGGTACTCCTCGGTCCAGAACGCCGCGGGCAGCGACTCGTCACCGGCCTTGGCCGCGTCGTGCAGGGCGCGCACGTCGCCGCCGGCGCACAGACCGCGCTCACCGGCGCCGTCGATCAGGATCGCCCTGATGTGCTCGGCGTCGCGCCACCGCTCGACCGCCTCGGTCATCTCCCGGACCATGCCGAGGGTCAGCGAGTTGAGGGCTTTCGGGCGGTTGAGCGTGATCCGCCCGAGCGAGCCGTTCTCGCTGACCAGGATCTCGGACTCCGTCATGGTGCGAAACTCCATCGTTGTGCGAGGCGCTGCCCCCGAGGCCGCGGTCAGGCCGCCAGCAGACCACGGGAGATGATCAGCCGCATGATTTCGTTGGTGCCTTCCAGGATCTGATGCACCCGCAGGTCGCGGACGATCTTCTCCAGGCCGTACTCGGCAAGGTATCCGTATCCACCGTGGATCTGAAGTGCCTCGTTGGCCACGGTGAACCCGACGTCGGTGGCCAACCGCTTGGCCATCGCGCACAACCGGGTGGCCGCCGGGTCCTCGGTGTCCAGCGCCCACGCCGCCCGCCACAGCAGCAGGCGCGCGGCCTCCAGCTCGGTGGCCATGTCGGCGAGCTTGAACTGCAACGCCTCGAACTCGCTGAGCTTGGAGCCGAAGGCGCTGCGCTCCCGCACGTAGGCCAGCGACTTGTCCAGCGCGGCCTGCGCGCCCCCGAGCGAGCAGGCCCCGACGCTGAGCCGGCCGCCGTCGAGCCCGGCCATGGCGATGCGGAACCCGATGCCCTCGTCGCCGAGCCGCTGATCAGCGGGGACGCGGACGCCGTCGAAGATGACCTGGCGCGTGGGCTGAGCGTTCCAGCCCATCTTCTTCTCGTTGGCCCCGAAGGACAGCCCCTCGGCCCCGGCCTCCACGACGAAGGTGGAGATGCCCTTGTGCCCGGGTTCGCCGGTGCGGGCCATCACCACGTAGACGTCGGAGCTGCCGCCGCCGGAGATGAACTGCTTGACCCCGGTGAGCAGGTAGTCGTCGCCGTCGCGGACCGCGCGGGTCTGCAGCGCGGCGGCGTCCGATCCCGCGCCGGGTTCGGTCAGGCAGTAGCTCGCGAGGCGTTCCATCGAGCACAGCCCCGGCAGCCAGCGCGCCCGCTGGGCGTCGGTGCCGAAGCGGTCGATCATGCCCGCGCACATGTTGTGGATGGAGATGTAGGCGGCGATCGACGGATCTCCGCTGGCCAGCGCCTCGAAGATCAGAACCGAGTCGAACCTGCTCAGGCCGCTGCCACCGAAGGCCTCATCGACGTAGACGCCGCCGATGCCGAGTTCCCCCGCTGCGCGCAACGTCTCGACCGGGAAGTGCTTGTCCTGGTCCCACTCCACGGCGTGCGGGGCGAGCTGGTCTTGGGCGAATTCCAGCGCGGCGTCTCGAATGGCGCGCTGGTCGTCGGCGAGCTCGAAGGGCGAGCTCGCCACTGCTGCGACGGACACGTCGACTCCCTCCTCGCGTTCGGGCGGGGGCCGGGATCGCCGGTCCCCGCCCGCGCGATCAGTGCATCGTCGGGATGGTGAAGCTGGCGCCTTCCTTGAGTCCGGAGGGCCAGCGCGAGGTGACCGTCTTGGTCTTGGTGTAGAAGCGGATCGCGTCCGGGCCGTGCTGGTTGAGGTCGCCGAATCCGGACCGCTTCCAGCCGCCGAAGGTGTGGTAGGCGATCGGCACCGGGATCGGCACGTTCACGCCGACCATGCCGGTGTTGACCCGGTTGACGAACTCCCGCGCGGCGTCGCCGTCGCGAGTGAAGATCGCGACGCCGTTGCCGTACTCGTTCTCGTTGGGCAGCCGCAGCGCTTCCTCGTAGTCGGCGGCCCGCACGATCGACAGCACCGGGCCGAAGATCTCCTCGCGGTAGATGCGCATCTCCGGCGTGACGTGGTCGAACAGCGAGGCGCCCATGAAGAAGCCGTCCTCGCTGCCGGCCAGCGAGAAGTCGCGCCCGTCGACGACCAGCTGCGCGCCTTCGTCGACGCCGACGCCGACGAGGTCGTGCACCTTCTGCCACGCCTGCTTGGTCACCAGCGGACCGAAGTCGGCGTCGGCGTCGAAGCTGGTGCCGACCTTGAGCCCCTGGATCTTCTCGACGAGCTTGTCGACCAGCGCGTTCGCGGTGGCCTCACCGACCGGCACGGCCACCGAGATCGCCATGCAGCGCTCCCCCGCGGAGCCGTAACCGGCACCGATGAGCGCGTCGGCGACCTGGTCGAGGTCCGCGTCGGGCATGACGATCAGGTGGTTCTTGGCGCCGCCGAAGCACTGCGCGCGCTTGCCGTGGGCCGCGGCGGTGGAATAGATGTACTCGGCGATGTCGGAGGATCCGACGAAGCCGATGGCCTCGATGCGCGGTTCGGTCAGCAGCGCGTCGACGGCGGTCTTGTCGCCGTTGACGACGTTGAAGATCCCGGGCGGGCCCCCGGCCTCGACGAACAGCTCGGCCAGTCGCACCGGCACCGAGGGGTCGCGCTCGGAGGGCTTGAGCACGAAGGCGTTGCCGCAGGCGATCGCCGGCGCCGCCTTCCACAGCGGGATCATCGCCGGGAAGTTGAACGGCGTGATGCCGGCGACCACGCCCAGCGGCTGGCGCAGCGAGTAGACGTCGATGCCGGTGCCGACGCTGTCGCTGTACTCGCCCTTGAGCAGGTGCGGGACGCCGATCGCGAACTCCACGACCTCCAGGCCGCGCTGGATGTCGCCCTTGGCGTCGGCGACGGTCTTGCCGTGCTCGGAGGCCAGCACGCGTGCCAGGTCCTCCATCTCGTCGTTGATCAGCTGCACGAACCGCATGAGCACGCGGGCCCGCTTCTGCGGGTTCGTCGCGGCCCACGCCGGCTGCGCCGCAGCCGCGTTGTCGACAGCCGCCGTGACCTCGTCGGTCGAGGCCAGCGGCACCCTGGCCTGCACCAGGCCCGTGTTGGGGTCGAACACGTCACCGAAGGAACCGGACGTGCCCGGTACCCGCTTTCCACCGATGAAGTGCTCCAGCTCGCGTGTCATCTCGCACCGCACCTCCGCCGAACCGGCCATCGAAAATACTAGGAAGACAAACTGTTTGTAGCCCAATCTTTCCCACAAGGAACGCCCGCACAACAGGGTGTGCCGCGTCACAGTATCGATTCTGCGCACTTCACGCCGTTTTATCCACCGGCGGAGGAGGAGGGATCGGGCGCGAAGAACCGTGCGGGGAAGTGCGCCGACCCGGGTGTCCGGGACCCGGTCAGACCTCTCCGAAGAGGTGGGTACCCGGTGTCTCGGCGTCGTCGCCGACCCAGAACTCCACCCAGTGGGTCACGAACTCCGACTTCCTGAGCTCACCGTCACCGTTGAGGTCGAGCCGGGCGAACGCACCGTCGGTCGGCATGTCCTGACCCGTCCACGCCTGGATCATGCGGGCGTACTCGGACGCGGTCACCCGGCCGTCGGAGTCCTCGTCCACCGCCTCGAACATCGACTCGGCGGTCGCCGTCACCAGGTCGAGCATCGCGCCCAGGTTCTCGACCGCGGCCAGCATCTCATCCTGCGTGATCCTCTGATCGCGATCCTCGTCGGCGGTCGCGCTCAGCGCGTCCCACCAGCGCATCATGATCTCTCGCAGCCGATCCGTCCCGTCCTCACCGCGGATGCGCGTCCACCGGTTGGTCAGCGCCTCGAAGTCCGCGCGCTCCAAGAACCCGTCGCCGTTGACGTCCATCGCGGTGAACACGACGGAGGCCTTCTTCCGCTGCAAGTCGCTCGCCATGACACCAACCTGGCAGTGGCCTCGCGATGGCGACAACAGCCCGGTCGGGCGTTCCGCCGGGCGTGCGAGTGATCATCCTCGGCGCTGGTGGTGACGCACCGTGTCGGCCCCCGGTTCAGGCGGTGGCGCTGGAGGGTTCGATCCTGGCGGCGACGGTGGCGCGCCACTTCTCCGGGAGGTCCGGCAGGCAGCCCGCGACGTGCTCGGCGAGGTCGGCGCGCCCGTGCATGGTCAGCGCGAAGAGCTCCGCGACCTGAACGCCGTGATCGGGCTGGGACAGCACCCGGACCTCGTCGCCCGCGCTGATCTCACCGGGCTGCTCGACGGCCAGGTAGACGCCGGTGCGCCCGTGCTGGGTGAACTTCTTGACCAGGCCGGGGACGTCCCAGAACCCGGCGAAGACGCGGCAGGGCTGCCGCGGTCCGGTCACCCGCAGCACGGCGCCGCCGATCGCCCAGCGCTCGCCGATCAGCGCCGAGGTGCTGTCCACACCGGTCAGCGTCAGGTTCTCCCCCGCGTTGCCCGGCATCAGCTCCTTGCCGAGCTCGGCCGACCAGTGCGCCAGCTCCTCGCCGTCGAACGCGTAGGCGGCCTGGTACCAGGCGCCGTGGTGCTTGGTGTCGCACACCGCGTCGCCCTGGACGCCGGTTTCGGTGAACAGCACCGGCGCGTCGGCGGGACGCTTGTCGATGCCGCTCTTGCCGAGGCGGCCGGCCCACTCCCCGGACCGCACGACTGCCAGGTTCACCGACGACACGACGCTCATGGCGATCAACCTACGCGACCGCTCCGAGCTGCCCCAACGGGTTCGACGACCGCGAAGGTCACAGTCGTCCGGTGACCGCCTGCAGCGCTTCGCGCGCCTCGCGGCGCAGCAACCCGACCAGGTCGGCGGCGGGCATCGGGCGGGCGTGGGCGTAGCTCTGGCCCGCCCACATCGAGATCGCCTCGGCGTCGCCCGCCTTGCCCGCGGCGCCGCGCATCGGCTTGGTCAGGTTGTTCACCTGCGGATACGCCGCCGGGGCGTCGGTGTTGTCGAGCATGAAGCGGTTCACCAGGCCGCGCGCGGGGCGACCGCTGAACGCACGCGTGATGTCGGTCTGCCGCTGTCCTTCGGCCATCTGGGTCCGTTGCGCCTGCGCGGTGCCCGCCTCGTCGCAGACCAGGAACGCGGTCCCCAGCTGCGCGGCGACGGCTCCGGCGGTCAGCACGGCCGCGACGTCCGCGCCGTGCACCAGCCCGCCGGCGGCGATGACCGGCAGGTCCACCGCCGCGCGCACCGAGCGGATCGCCGGCAGCAGTCCGAGCAGCGGGCCACCACCGGGCATCTCGGGGTCGTCGTGGAACACGCCTCGGTGCCCGCCGGCCTCCATGCCCTGGACGCACACCGCGTCGGCGCCCACGCGGGCGGCCTGCCGGGCCTCGTCGGCGGTGGTCACGGTGACCACGACCTCCGAGCCCACGGCGTGCAGCTGCTCCACGGTGGACGCTTCGGGAAGCCCGAAGGTGAACGACACCACCGGGATCCGCTCGTCGACGAGGCGCTGCACCTTGGCCGGGTAGGAATCGTCGTCCCAGTCGGCCGAGCCCGGTTCGGCCCCGTACCTGCCGGCGGTCTCGGCGACCCGCGACCGGTAGTCGTCGAGGTCGACGTCCCTGCGGTCGCTGGGCACGAAGAGGTTCACGCCGAAGGGCTCATCGGTGAGCGAGCGGACTCGCGCGATCTGCTCGACGAGCCTGTCCTCGGTCAGCATCGCGCCCGCCAGGAACCCCAGCGCCCCGGCTCCGCTCACCGCGGCGGCCAGTTCCGGCGTGCTGGGACCACCAGCCATCGGCGCGGCCACCAGCGGAATCCTCGACTCGACGATCATGTTGAAAAGCTACCTCCGAACAGCCCACCACAGCATCCGCGTTCGGAGATCCCGAACACCCTCCCCACGTCAGGCAAGCGACGAAGTCGCTTTCTCAGTACCCCACCTGAGCAACTCGCACCGCCGCGGGTTCTGAGCGGTTTCGTGGCGAGTACGCCGCGACGCCGTGTATTGGCATACATCAGGAGTGGCGCACGGAGTCCACGAAGCCGCTCAGGTTCCGCCACTCGCACCGCTGAGCAAGAGGACCACCGGCCATGCACAAAGAAAGTGAGCGGGAACCCGACGCCATGGGTTCCCGCTCACTCGCACCATTGCGATTTTTCCGACACCCCGCCACAGGGCCGCTGGTGCGTTCAGGGGGTGGCCGGCGCAGCAGGGGCGCCGGCCACCATCAACCACACGATCAGTGGAACTGCGCGGTCTCGGTCGAACCGGCCAGCGCGGTGGTCGACGATTCCGGGTTGATTGCAGTGCTGATCGTGTCGAAGTAACCGGTACCGGCCTCGCGCTGGTGGCGAGTCGCGGTGTAACCGCGGTCTTCCGAGCCGAACTCCTTCTCCTGCAGCTCGACGTAGGCGGTCATGCCGTCGCTGGCGTAGCCCTTGGCCAGGTCGAACATGCTGTAGTTCAGGGCGTGGAAACCCGCCAGGGTGATGAACTGGAACTTGAAGCCCATGTGGCCGAGCTCGCGCTGGAACTTGGCGATGGTGGCGTCGTCCAGGTTCTTCTTCCAGTTGAACGACGGCGAGCAGTTGTAGGCCAGCATCTGGTCCGGGTACTCGGACTTGACGGCCTCGGCGAACTTGCGGGCCATCTCCAGGTCCGGCGTGCCGGTCTCCATCCAGATCAGGTCCGAGTACGGCGCGTACGCCTTGGCGCGGGCGATGCAGGGCTCGATGCCGTTGTTGACCTTGTAGAAGCCCTCGGCGGTGCGCTCACCGGTGAGGAACGGCTTGTCGCGGTCGTCGATGTCGCTGGTCAGCAGCGTCGCGGCCTCGGCGTCGGTCCGCGCGATGACCAGGGACGGCACACCGGCGACGTCGGCGGCCAGACGGGCGGCGTTCAGCGTCTTGACGTGCTGGCTGGTGGGGATCAGCACCTTGCCGCCCAGGTGACCGCACTTCTTCTCGGAAGCGAGCTGGTCCTCCCAGTGCACGCCCGCGGCGCCGGCGCCGATCATGCCGCGCATCAGCTCGTAGGCGTTGAGGACGCCACCGAAGCCGGCCTCGGCGTCCGCGACGATCGGGGCGAGCCAGTGGGTGTCCTCACCCTCGATGGCGCCACCCTCCGGGTCGAGCGCCTCGGCCCAGTTGATCTGGTCGGCGCGCTTGAGGGCGTTGTTGATGCGGCGGACGACCTGCGGGACCGAGTTGGCCGGGTACAGCGACTGGTCCGGGTAGGTCTCGCCCGCCAGGTTGGCGTCGGCGGCGACCTGCCAGCCGGACAGGTAGATGGCCTTGAGGCCGGCGCGGACCTGCTGGACCGCCTGGTTACCGGTCAGCGCGCCCAGCGAGTTGACGTAGTCGAGCTCGTGCAGCAGCTTCCACAGCCGCTCCGAGCCCTGGCGTGCCAGGGTGTGCTCTTCCTGCACCGAGCCGCGGAGGCGGACGACGGTCTCAGCCGAGTGCGTACGCTCGATGCCCTTCCAGCGCGGGTTGGTGCCCCATTCGCGCTGCAGCTCCTCAGCGGCCTTCTTCGCCTGCTCGCGGATGCTCATGATTTTTTCCCCTTCCGGGATCGCTGGCGACCTGCTGGAATCAATATTGCGCGCTGCCAAGCGAAACCGGGCCAGATTTTCTAGGTAAATTTCATGGTTTTTCTGCTAGCATCAACGCCATGACGGAGTTCGCCAGCGAAGAAGACCGTAGTTTTTCTACGGAACACGACCTTCTGGTCTTTGGTCAGCGGCTCAGGCACTTGCGCCGAGCCGCTGGATTGACTCTTGTTGAGCTCGGCGACCGCGTGGGGAGAGCACCGTCACAGCTGTCGCTGCTGGAGAACGGCCACCGCGAGCCGAAGCTGTCGCTGCTGCGGTCGCTCGCCGACGCGCTGGGGACCTCCGTCGACGAACTGCTGTCGAAAAAGGCCCCGAACCGGCGCGCCGAGCTCGAGATCGCGGTGGAGAAGGCCCAGCTCGACCCGATCTACCAGCGGCTCTCGCTGCCGCCGCTGAAGGTCGGCAAGCGGCTGCCCACCGAGGCCCTCGAACACGTGCTCGCCCTCTACGAGGAGCTCAAGCGCCGCGAGACCCAGAAGGTCGCCACGCCGGAGGAGGCCCGCAAGGCCAACGCCGAGCTGCGCGGCATGATGCGCAAGCACAACAACTACTTCCCGGAGATCGAGAAGGCCGCCAGCGACCTGCTCAAGCGCTCCGGGTACCACGGCGGGCCGCTGTCGGAGGGCCTGATCCAGTCCATCGCCACGCACATGGGCTTCGGGCTGAAGTTCGTCACCGACCTGCCGCGTTCGGTGCGGTCGGTGACCGACATGAAGAACCGCCGGATCTTCCTGCGCCGGGAATCGCTGGGCATGCACAGCCCGCGCACGATCCTGCTGCAGACGCTGGGACACCTGACGCTGGGCCACAGCCAGCCCCGCGACTTCGCCGACTTCCTGCGGCAGCGCGTCGAGGCCAACTACTTCGCCGCCGCCGTGCTGGTGCCGGAGCAGGCCGCGGTGCCGTTCCTGCAGGACGCCAAGTCCGAGCGGGACCTGGCGGTGGAGGACCTGCGAGACGTGTTCTCGGTGTCCTACGAGATGGCGGCGCACCGGTTCACCAACCTCGCCACCCAGTACCTCGACCTGGTGTGCCACTTCGTCCGCAACGACGAGACCGGCATCATCCACAAGGCCTACGAGAACGACGGGCTGGTCTTCCCCACCGACCCGACGGGCGCGATCGAGGGCCAGCGGATGTGCCGGTACTGGTCGGGGCGCCAGGTCTTCTCCTCCCCGGACCGGTACTCGACGTACTACCAGTACACCGACAAGCCGGGAGCCACGCACTGGTGCGTCGCGCACGTCGACCCCAGCCGCGGCCGGGACTTCGCGATCACCCTCGGCGTGCCCTACGCCGAGTCGCGCTGGTTCCGCGGGCGCGACACCAACAACCACTCCAAGTCCGGCTGCCCGAACGGCGAGTGCTGCCAGCGCCCGCCGGCCGAGCTCGCCAGCCGCTGGGAGGGCATGGTGTGGCCGTCGGCGCGAGCCCACTCCCACGTCCTGGCGGCGCTGCCCGCCGACACCTTCCCCGGTGTCGACGAAGCCGACGTCTACGCCTTCGTGGAGGCCCACCAGGGCTGAGAGCGGCCCGGCGAAGCCTGAAGACGATCTCAGCGGCGCAGTTCGGCGATGGTTTCGGCCATCGCGACGAACTGCGCCGCTGCTGGCGAGAGGGGTCCTCTGCGCCAGAACAGCACACCCCGGCGCACCACCTTGGGCCGCAGCGGCAGCACGACCGCGCCGCGTGCCGCAGCGTCGCGGGCCATCGCGCGCGGCAGCAGCGTCGCACCCGCTCCGGCCAGCACCAACGGCACGATCATCGCCTGGTGCGCGGTCTCCACCGCGAAAGTCGGTTCGCCACCGCGGGTTCCCACGGTGTCCTCGATGACCTCCCGCGTCGCGGTGCCGGGCGGGGTGGCGATCCAGTCCAGAGTGGACAGCTCCGGCACGCTCAACCGCTTCTGACCGGACGCGGCGCCCGGCGGCAGCACGGCGAAGATCTCCCGGCCGCGCAGCACCATGCTCTCCAGGTCCCCGATGGGATGTTCGGAGTCGACCAGGCCCAGTTCGCACTCACCGGCCCGCACCGACGAGGTCACGTCGGTCCCCAGCTCGGGGTCGGCGATGTTGACCGCGACCTTGGGGTTCTCGCGCAGGAAGACGCCGATGAGCTCGGCGAGCGGATCGACGGCCAGCGTCGTCTGCGCCACGACGTCCAGCCGACCGCTGGAGAGCCCCAGCACCTCGCGGACCGAGGCCGACGCGGTGCTCAGGTCGCGCATCACCTGCCGGGCGGGTTCGACCAGCGCATCCCCGGCCGGGGTGAGCGAGACGCCGTGCGGCAGCCGGTGGAAGACCTTGCCGCCGAGCTCCTTCTCCAGGTTGCGGATGGCGTGCGACAGGGACGGCTGGGCGACGTGCATGGCCTGCGCGGCGGCGGTGAAGCTGCCGTGCTCGACGATCGCCAGGAAGTACTCCAACTCCCGCCGGTCCATGCCACCTCCTCACGCGACGATCCCGCCTGCCCGGCATTAGACCAGGCAGGCGGGACATCGCCAGGCCGGTACCGCCTACTCGTGCGCGGTGCGGAACGCCGACGCGGCCTCCACGTCGGCCCACTGGTCGTCGTCGAGGTCGACGCGCAGCCGCCGCAGCCCTCCGGTGAAGGCGTTGTCGACCGGCGCGTAGTCGTCGGTGACCGGGCTGGCCCGGTCCACGCCGATGTCGAAGGTCTCGTCGAAGGCGAAGTAGTAGGGGATCGTCGCGTCCACCCGGCCCCGCGCGACCTCGGTGCCGTCCACGCGCAGCGTCACCGCGCCGCCCTTGCCGACGCCACCGCCGTCGTAGTCGAACCGCAGGCTGACCTCGTGCTCGCCCGCGGGCACCGGCTCCGGAGCGCGGACGTGCTGGACGACCGAGCCGAAGTAGTTGTAGGCGTAGCTGGGCTTGCCGTCGTGGAAGTAGAACGACCAGCCACCGGTGTGACCGCCCTGGGCGACCAGCACGCCTTCGACACCGCTCTCGGGCACGTCGACCATCGCGGTCAGGGTGTGCGAGCGGTTCTTGACGTTCGGCGCGGTCTCCTCGGTCAGCCGCTTGGCACCGGCGTGGAAGGTGACCGAACGCCGGTCGCCCATCAAGTCCAGCCGGCCGGCTTCGAGGGGGTTCTCCCGCTCGGTCATCCGGTCGTCCAGCGGCAGCACGTTGTGCTTGGCGGCCTCCACCAGGAACAGCTGCTGGAGCTCGCGCAACTTCTCCGGGTGCTGCTCGGCGAGGTCGTGGGACTGCGTCCAGTCCACGTTGGTGTTGTAGAGCTCCCACCTGTCGTCGTCGAAGGAGCGGCGGACGCCGTCCTGGACCATCACCCACGGCGTGCCGTGGCGGGTCACGGCCATCCACCCGTCCTGGTAGATGCCCCTGTTGCCGACCATCTCGAAGTACTGCACGCGGTGCCGGTCGGGCGCGTCGGCGTCGTTGAAGCTGTAGAGCATGCTGGTGCCCTCGATGGGCTGCTGCGCGACGCCGTTGACCTCGGTCGGGTGCGGCAGGCCTGCCGCCTCCAGGATCGTCGGCACGATGTCGATGACGTGGTGGAACTGGTCGCGCAGCCCGCCGCGCTCGGCGATGCCGTCGGGCCAGTGCACGATCATGCCGTCCCGGATGCCGCCGAAGTGCGAGGCGACCTGCTTGGTCCACTGGTAGGGCGTGTTCATCGCCAGCGCCCAGCCGACCGGGTAGTGCGCGTGCGTGGTCGCGTCGCCCAGCGCGGCGTCGTTGGCGTTGATGAACTCGGCGCTGTCGGGGATGCCGCTGGCGAAGCGGTGCTCGTTGAGCGTGCCGCCCAATCCGCCTTCGGCGGAGGCACCGTTGTCACCGAGGATGTAGACGAACAGCGTGTTGTCGAGCTCGCCCAGCTCGTCGAGGGCGTCGACGAAGCGGCCGACCTGGTCGTCGGTGTGCTCGGCGAAGCCGGCGTAGAGCTCCATCAGCGACGCCGCGGCCCGCTGCTCCTCGGCGGAGAGCTCGTCCCAGTGCGGGACGCCTTCCGACCACGGTGCCAGTTCCGCGTCCTGCGGGACGACGCCGAGCTCCTTCTGCCGCTCCAGGGTGATCTCGCGCTGCCGGTCCCAGCCGTGGTCGAACTTGCCCCGGTACTTCTCGCGGTACTCGCGCGGCACGTGGTAGGGCGCGTGGGTGGCGCCGAAGGGCAGGTAGGCGAAGAACGGGTTGTCGGGCTTGAGCGAGGTCTGGTCGCGCACCCAGTCGATCGCGTTGTCCACCAGGTCCTCGGACAGGTGGTAGCCGTCCTCGGGTTTGCGGGTGGGCTCAACGGGTTTCGTGCCGTCGAACAGCACCGGGTACCAGTGGTTCATCTCCGCGCACAGGAACCCGTAGAACTTCTCGAAGCCCTCACCGGTGGGCCACCGGTCGAACGGCCCGGCGGCGCTGACGTCGCGAGCCGGGGTCTGGTGCCACTTGCCGAAGGCGGCGGTGTTGTAGCCGTTGCCCTGCAGCATCTGGCCGATCGTGGCGGCGCTGAGCGGGCGGATCCCGCAGTAGCCGGGCGCGGCACTGGCCATCTCGGTGGTGACGCCCATGCCGACGGAGTGGTGGTTGCGACCGGTCAGCAGCGCTTGGCGGGTCGGCGAGCAGATCGCGGTGACGTGGAACCGGTTGTAGCGCAGGCCGCCATCGGCCAGGCGCTCGGCGGTGGGCATGTTGCAGGGCCCGCCGAACGCGCTCGGGGCGCCGAATCCCATGTCGTCGATGAGCACCACGACGACGTTCGGCGCGCCCTGCGGCGGGCGCAACGGCTGGCGGGGCTGGAAGGCCGGGTTCTGGTCACGGGCGTCGAGGGATGTGGCGGCGGGGGGCTGAGGGT
>NZ_SMKS01000096.1:0-16061 GCF_004348435.1 Saccharopolyspora terrae
GAACGCTGCTTCAACCAGCTCAAACAACACCGAGCCATCGCCACCCGCTACGACAAAACCGCCCAGTCCTACCAAGCCATGATCGACCTAGCCACACTCCTCATCCGGCTTTGAGGACACCCCCTAGCGCAGGATCGGAGCCAGGTCGCGAACGCGCCGGGCGACTCCGCGGAGGACCTCCGCGGGCACCTCCGCGCGTGTGGCCAGCTCCTCGAGCCACCGGAGCTCAGCACCCAGTTCGGCCACCGCCTCCCGGTGCTCCTCCGGTTCATCCGACTCCTCCGCTCCCGACGCACCAACCGACCCCTGACGGCCGCCGACGCCCCACGAGGCCAGCACTTCGTCGGTGTCCTGTCCCGGCACCGGGGGTGAGGCCCCCAGCGCCGTAGGGGTCCTCGAGAACCTCGGCGCGGGGGCCGGCTGCAACAAGCCATCGCGGTCCACGATCGAACCCCGTGCCTTGATGTGAGGGTGCTCGGCTGCTTCCCGCAGACTCAGCACAGGCGCGACACAGGCATCCGACTGCGCGAACACCTCGTTCCACTCCTCCTGAGTCCGTCGCACGAAGGCATCAGCGATCCGACGGCGCAGCTCCGGCCAGCGAGAACGGTCGTTCTGCCGCGCGGGGTCCTCGTCAAGTCCCAGCTTGCCGAGCAACTCCACGTAGAACTTGGGTTCGAGCGCACCGACGGCCATGTACCGCCCGTCCGCAGTCTCGTACACCGAGTAGAACGGGGCACCCCCGTCGAGCAGGTTCACCCCTCGCTGGTCAGCCCAGCCTCCCGCAGCCAGCATCATGTGCGTCCCGGCCAGCAGATGCGCGGTTCCGTCGACGATCGCGGCGTCGACGACCTGCCCGCGGCCACTGCGCCGCGCTTCGTCGAGCGCCGCGAGGATCCCGATCACGAGATACGCGCCGCCACCGCCGAAGTCACCGATCAGGTTCAGGGGTATCCGGGGCGGGCCTCCCGCCTCTCCGATGGCGTGCAGGGCTCCCGTGAGAGCGATGTACGAGATGTCGTGGCCCGCGAGATTCGCCAGCGGACCGTCCTGCCCCCACCCCGTCATCCGCCCGTAGACTAGGCGCGGGTTGCGGGCGAGGCACTCCTCAGGACTAACACCCAACCGCTCAGCCACACCGGGGCGGTAACCCTCGATCAGAACATCAGCGCGCTCCACCAAGGCTCGGACGGTCTGCACCGCCTCAGGGCGACGGAGGTCGAGCAAAATGGACTTCTTACCGCGGTTGAGGAGGTCAACGTGCTCCTTGCCCGCGAAGAAGCTCCCACCGGGCCGGTCGACCCGCACAACCTCGGCACCAAGATCCGCGAGCATCATCGAGGCGAACGGCCCCGGTCCGATCCCGGCCAACTCGATCACCCGGCGCCCCGCCAGCGGCCCCTCGGCCATGCCTCACCTCTCTCAAGTCACGCAAGCCGACCTTTACGTTCTCCTGGCCGAAGCAGGCCAGGCCGGATCTAGGGGGCCACGGCAGCCGTCGCCCGCCGCTGCTCGGCGAAGAGGAGGGCATCATCCCAACTCGTGGGCTTCATGATCAGCCCGCGGTACTTCATGATCACGTTCTGACCGTTGATCGTGAGCGCCCCGGCGAGCCTACCCCCTTCCCTGTACAGCGCCACGACGCGCCGGTCCCGGTCAGGGTCGCCCTCGACGATCCGCACTTCATCCGTCGAGGGGACACCGACGAACTGGATGCGGCTGTCGTACCAGTCCGACCAGAAGTAGGGCACGGTCTGGTACGGCTTGGCCGAGGCCGGATACAAGGCGTTCCGAGCCGCGACAGCCCCCTGATCGGCGGCGCTGGTCCAGTGCTCGAGGCGCATCGAGCGGTCGAACAACGGGTTGTGCCACCGCGCGACATCCCCTGCGGCGTACACGCCCTCAACGCCGGTGAACAGGTTGTCGTCGCACACTACCCCGTTGTCCAGGCGCAGCCCTGAGCCCTCGAGCCACTCGGTGGCCGGCGTCGCGCCAATTCCCACCACGACCAGATCGGCTTCCACCGCTGAGCCGTCCGAGAGCACCACGCGCTCGACCTGGTCGACTCCCTCGATCCGCTCAACACCGAGGCCACAACGCAGATCGGTTCCGTTGCGGTGGTGCAGGCCCGCGCAGGCACTCCCCATGACCTCGCCTACCGCGCGGACCAGGGGCGCGGGCAGGGCCTCCACCACCGTCACATCCAGGCCGCGCTTGCGGGCTCCAGAAGCGATTTCGGAGCCGATGAATCCCGCACCCACCACCACGGTCCTGGCGCCGGCGTCGAGTGCGTTCCGGACCGCTACCGCATCATCGAGCGTGCGCAACGTGTGCACACCTGCGAGGTGCTCGGAGCCAGGCAGCGACCGGGCGGTAGCGCCGGTCGCGATCACCAGGGCGTCGTACCGAAGACGCCGGTCACCGATTCGGACCTCCTTCGCGACCGGGTCCAGCCCCGTCGCCGGACTGCCCAGGAGCAGATCTGCTCCGAGCTCGTCACGCAGTACGGACTCCGGGCGGAAAACGGTCGCCTCCGGCACCTCTCCCGGCGGCAGTTCATCCAGGTAGGCCTTCGACAGCGGAGGACGATCGTAGGGAAGGTGCTCCTCGGCCCCGACCAACGTGATCGTGCCCTGGAAACCGGCCTTGCGGGCCGCCTCCACGGCGCGCAAGCCGGCCAGCGACGCACCGACCACGACAAGGTTCTTTCGCGACAACGCGCTCATCTCATGCACCTCGCCGACCGGCGGTCAGTCCTGTTCCAGACGCAGGGCCTCGGTCGGGCACCCAGACACTGCGGATTCGACGTCCGCCAGCTGCCCGTCAGGGACCGCCTCGGTCTTGAGCACCAGCTCGCCGTCGTCGTTGATCTCGAACACGTCGGGAGCCAGCGACTCGCAGATTCCGAGCCCGGTGCACTTGGTCCGATCGACGATGATCTTCATGGTTCGTCTCCCTTGGCTGCGACGCCGGCTCAGGCTCGGGCGCCGATCGGGTACCGTTGCGTGATCTGCTCGACCACGAGCTTGGCGGTTTCCGCGCAGGCGGTGGTCCCACCGTTGGCGTACTCCTTGACGCCGTCCCCCACGTTCCACAGGTTCGGCACCGGCGTGGTGTTCGGCAGGTCGAACCCCGCGACCGCGCGTTGCGGGGGCCAGTCGTCCCTCGTCACGGCCCAGGACAAGATCCGAGCACTGTCGAAGCCGGGAATCTCCTCCCGCAGGTCGGCGAGCAGCAGCTCTTTCTCCTGCGCTTCGTCGAAGTCACCGACGGACGGTTTCGGCACCGACGTACCGACGTAGAGGTTCCAACCCTCGGGTGCCATTTCAGGGCAGGTGTCGGTGAAGTTGGCCACGTAGCAGAGCCGGCGGGTCTTGGCGAAGCTCAGCATGCCGGGCACGTCGACCAGCCGCTCCTGGCTGGCAAAGTTCACCGCGAGCATCGAGCATGGCCGGTCGCTGCGCCGAACCTGCGTCAGGTAGTCCGCAGGCAGGTTGTCTTCGCCCACCAGCTTCACCGTCGCCGCAGGCCCGGCATCGCTCACGGCGAAGCGCGCCGCGACCTCGACAGTCTTCCCGTCGCACTCGATGGTGGCACCGGTGACCTCGCCGTTCTGCACGTGCAGGGAGCTGACCTCGGAGGACAGCCACACCTCACCGCCGCCGGCGGTGATCGTGTCTGCGAGCGACTTCCAGATGCCGATCGTGCCCTCCGGGCAGAATCCGAACTTCTTGAACGCGCTCTTGCGGGTGAAGTAGGTCAGGAACACGCGTGCGGGCAGCTCTTCCGATCCCACCGCGAACACCGATCCGCACATGTTGCGGAAGATTCCGTGCACGGACTCGTTCTTGGTGTACTTCGCGACCCAGTCCGCAGTGGACAGTTCATCCTCCGGCAGGCCGTCGTCATTGCGCGCCGCGCCGAGGCCGCTGAGCAGCTTGGCTCCCTGCCGGGTGAGCTTCGAGAGGAGGAAACCCCAGCCACCGCCCGTGACGTCGACGTTCTTGCCACCGATGCGATACAAGATGGGCGGATCGGGGCGGCGGACGTCGAACTTCGCGCCGACCTCGTCGAAGGTTTCCTCGGTGATCCCCTCGACCTCGATCACGATCGCGCCGTTGTTCACCTTGAACCCGTCGATGTCACGCGTGGAAGCACGGCCACCGACGTGTTCGAGGCGCTCAACGACGAGCGTCCGGTAGCCGAGGTGCGTCAGTCGTGCCGCAGCGAACAGACCACCGGCTCCGGCACCCACGACTAGCGCGTCGAACTCGTTCTCCTTGCTGGGCATCAGTTCACCTCTCAGCCGACCGGGTTGGTACCCGGAACGGAACCAGACATGTCGGTGATCTCGGTCCAGCGGCTCGCCACCTCATCGACCGTGGGCACGTCGCTGCACGCCCTTGGACTGGAAGTACTGCGTGCGGTGCACCTGGCCACCGCCCGCCACGATCACCGATCCGGTGTCGGTGCACTCGTCGCTGAGCAGGTGTGCGACCACCGGTGCGACGTGCGCGGGCGACAACTTCGACAGCAGCTCCGGTGGTGCGACGTCCTCGGTCATCCGGGTCGCGGCCATCGGAGCGACAGCGTTGGCGAGGATTCCGTACTTGCGGCCTTCGATGGCCAACGTGTTTACCAGCCCGATGAGACCAGCTTTGGCCGCGCCGTAGTTCGCCTGGCCGAAGTTCCCGTAGATGCCGCTGGTCGAGGCCGCCATCACCACGCGGCCGCGTCCCTGCTCGCGGAAGTGCGGCCAAGCGGCACGGGTCACGTGGAAACCACCGAAGAGGTGCACCTGCATGACAGCCTCCCACTCGGTATCGGTCATCTTGTGGAAGGCCTTGTCCCGGAGAATGCCCGCGTTGTTGACGACGCCGTCCACCTGACCGAAGTGGTCGAGCGCCGTGCGCACGACGCCCGCCGCACCTTCGGCTGTGGCGACGCTGTCGTAGTTGGCGACAGCTTCACCGCCTCCAGCGCGAATCTTCGCCACCACGTCATCAGCCATCGACGTCCCCGAGCCCGTTCCGTCCCGTGCGCCACCGAGGTCGTTGACGACCACCTTGGCGCCCTCCCCGGCGAGCAGTTGCGCGTACGCTTCGCCCAGTCCACCACCGGCGCCGGTCACGACCACCACGCGGCCTTCGACTCCTGCCATGAGTTTCCCTCCGTCTCCTTCGGTCTAGTACGAGTTCGGCAGCCCGAGGCTGTGCTGGGCGACGAAGTTGAGCACCATCTCCCGGCTGACCGGCGCCGTGCGCATGAGCCTCGTGACGAACCACAGATCGGCCAGCCCGTACTCCCGCGACAGACCGTTGCCACCGTGGGTCTGGATCGACTGGTCGAGCGCCTTGAGCGAGGCCTCAGCGGCCGAGAACTTCGCAATGTTGGCCGCTTCCGCGGCGTTCTGCCCGGAATCGAACAGCTCCGCGGCCCGCATCGTGGCCAGTCGAGCGAGTTCGACGGCGATGTGGGATTCGGCGAGCGGGTGGGCGATACCCTGGTGCGCTCCGATCGGCGTGGACCAGACCTGGCGCTGGCACGCGTAATCACGAGCCTTCGCCACGGCGTACCGGCCGACGCCGTTGCACAGCGCAGCGGCCAGGACCCGCTCCGGGTTCAGGCCTGCGACCTGCCGCAGGCCTGAACCCGCCTCGCCGATGAGTGCCTCGGGCCCGACTCGCACGTTGTCCAAGAACACGGTGAACTGCCGATCAGGCGAGGTCAGCTCGGTGTCGATCCGCTGCAGCGTCACGCCGGGCGCGTCGATCGGCACCACGAACAACGACAAGGGCTTGCGGCCAGCCGAGGCGGCGTCCCCGTCCCCGTCTCGTGTAACGAGCAGAACTGCTTCGGACTCGTCAGCGGCGGAGATGTAGTACTTTCCACCGGAGATGACCCACCCATCACCGTCCTTGCGGGCGGTGGTGGAGACGTTGTGGCTGTTGGATCCGGCGTCGGGTTCGGTGAGCGCGAACGCCATCTTGCGCGTGCCGGCGGCGACGCCAGGCAGCCACTCCGCCTTCATCTCCGCCGAGCCATGTGCTGCCAGGATAGAACCGCAGATCGCCGGCGAGATCACAGCGACCAGCAGTGGCATCCCGTGCGCGGCCAACTCCTCGATGACGATGGCGAGTTCGGTCAGTCCCGCTCCCCCGCCGCCGAACTCCTCGGGCAAGTGCACACCCAGCAGCCCGGCTTCTCCCAGCTCGGCCCACAACTCTCCGATGTGCTCGCCACGGCGGGCTCGCTCGGCGTAGTACTCGTGCCCGTACTTCGCCGCGATCTTCGCGACGCTTTCGCGGATGAGGCGATTGTCGTCGCTGTCGATGACGAGTCCCGTCATGTTCACCGTCCCTTAAATGTCGGAGTGGATTTGGCCAGGAACGCGGTCATTGCTCCCAGCGCGTCATCGGTCGCGGCAGCCCGCCCGATGGCCTCGGTCTCGGCCACGAGCTGCTGGGACAGCGTCGAGGACCAGGAGTCGCGGAGGAGTCTGCGAATCTCGCCGTAGGCCCGGATGGGACCCTGGGCCAGGCGCTGCGCAGCCGACCGTGCGCGTTCCTCCAGGACGTCCGCCGTGACGACGTGCGAGACCAGTCCCCACTCAGCCGCCTCCGCCGCCTCGAGGACCCGCTGCTCGAAGTACAACTCCGCGGCGCGGCGCGGTCCGACAAGCCGTGGCAGGAACCACGAGTTGCCCCCATCGCCGGACAGGCCCAGGGAGGTGAAACCGGTGGCGAACTTCGTTCCTTCAGCAGCGAAGGCGATGTCGGCGACGTAGAGCAACCCCAGCCCTCCGCCGGCGACCGCGCCGTGCACGGCCGTCACGATCGGTGCCTCGAGCTGACTGAAGATGCGCAGCGCCTCGTGGTAGGGCGTGGTCATCCGGCGCAGGACAGCCGGCAGTTCCCCTTCTCCGGCGTCCGCGAACACCGAGATGTCCCCACCGACGGTGAACGCGGGGCCGTTTCCGCTGATGAGCAGCGCTCGTATGCCCGAGTCCGAAGCGCACCGGAGTGCGACCTCGTAGAGGTCATCCGCGACGGCTTGATCCAGGGCGTTTCGCTCGGCTGGCCGGTTGAGCCGAATCTCGCCGATACCATCGGTGATCCTGAAATCGACGGTCTCGAGTGGCCGCTCTGCTGGCGTCGGCGCTTCGTTCCACCTCCCGCTGTCGGTGAGTTGGACCAGCTCACGGACGCGACCGTCGTCGAAGGACAGCAAGTGGATGAACTCCGCATCCAGCGGAGCACCGCTGGTGTGAGCCGTGCCGGTGTAGCGTCCTCGGACCAGAAGCCGACCGTCATCGAGGAAGCCGAACTCGGCGGGCTCTGCCCGGGCGATGAAGCTCTTGGCGATTCGGCCCCAGAATTCACGGCGCATGTCGTCCGGTCCGCGGTAGTCACCCCCGAGGTCGAGCGGGAGCCCTTCAGTGGTGTGACCCTCGAATCCGGGGTGAAGCAACCGGTCCAGGCTGGTCCGATCTCCCGTTGCCAACGCTCGGTAGAGCTCCTTGGCCAGCCCTTCAGCCGCCACCCGGTCCACGAGCTTCACCTCCGCATCGTCGCGCTTCATCCGCCGTTATCTAATCTAATATAGATAAAATTCCGTGAGCGCGTCAACCCGGTCGCCACCGCTGGTGTTCACCCGAGCTCGGGCCCCACCACGGACACGAAGGACACGCAACTTCCCGGTCGACCACCCAGGTTGTGGGTCAGCGCGAGCCGGGGATCGGCGATCTGCCGCTCCCCCGCCTGCCCTCGGAACTGGACCCAGCACTCGTAGAGCATGCGCAGTCCGCTCGCGCCCACCGGATGGCCGAAGGACTTCAATCCGCCGTCCGGGTTCACCGGCAGGCGCCCGCCCAGCTCGAACGCACCGTCGAGGCTGTCCTTCCACGCCTGACCGCGCTCGGCGAAGCCCAGGTCCTCCATCAGGACCAGTTCCGTCGGCGTAAAGCAGTCGTGCACCTCAGCCAGCGAGATCTCCTGTCGCGCGTCGGTGATCCCCGCCTGCGCGAAGGCGTCGCGAGCGCTTCGTTCGACCTCGGGGAAGGTCGTGTAGTCATAAGCGGAGTCCGACGCGCCGAGGGCAGGTCCCGCAGCGAGCGAGAGTCCCTTCACGTACATCGGCCGGTCGGTGTAGTCCAGTGCGTCCTCGGCGCGGACGATCAGCGCAGCCGCCGCGCCGTCGGACACGCCGGAGCAGTCGAACACGCCCAGGCGGCCGGCGACCTTGGGCGCGCTCTCGATCTTCTCCTTGGACACCCCTGACTGGAACTGGGCCTTGGGGTTCAACGCGCCGTTACTGTGGTTCTTCCAAGCCACGTGCGTCATCGCGGCGCGCATGTCGGCTGCGGCGACGCCGTAGCGGTCACAGTAAGCCGGATCGAGTAGGGAGAACGCTGCAGGGGCGGTCAGGCTCAGCTCGGCGGCGGTGCCATCGCTCGGCGGGTCGGCACGCAGCAATCCGGAGAAACCTGAGTCCTTCAGCTTTTCCACGCCGACGGCCACCACCCGGTCGTAGGCACCGGAAGCCACGGCATAACAAGCGTTGCGGAAGGCCTCAGATCCGGTCGCGCAGTAGTTCTCCACGCGAGTGACGGGCTTGTAGTCGAGCGACAAGGCCTTGCTCAGCGTCAGACCGGACTGCCCTGATCCCAGGGTTCCCAGCCAGTAGGCGTCCACGTCGTCACGCCGGACCGAGGTCGGGCCGAACACCTGCTCAGTGGCGTCGACCAGGAGGTCTTCCGCCGAGGAGAACCAGTGCTCGCCGAACCGGGTACAGCCCATGGCCACGACGGCAACCCGGTCGCGGATTCCGTTGCTGCTCACCTCACACCTCCCGCGGCGGCGGCCGATTCCCCTGGCTGTTCCTGTTGCACCCCGAGCACCCGTGCCTTCCAGAAGTAGTTGTGCACGCCGCCGGCGGTGAACAGACGTCGGAACGACAGGCCCACCGGCACACCGACGGCCAGGTCGTCCGGCTGCGCGTCGGCGACCTCGAGCGTGTAGCGACCACCACCGTCGAAGTCCACGACCGCGTCGATCAGCGGCGGCGAGGGCGAGTAGGTCAGCCGGTCCACGGTGTAGGTGGCAACGGTGCCAGTCGACGAGGCGAGCGACCGCGGATCCATCCCGTCGACCGATCCGCACTTCTTGCACACCCGCATCGGCGGGAGGTGGGTGAAGCCGCATTGCCGACACACGCTTCCGGTGAAGGAGAACTTCCACGCCGTCGAACGCGCGCTCGGCGGTCCGGCCGGGCGGTCCGGCTCCGGCCGGCGCGGTGGTTCCCGTTCGAGCCAGCCCCGCCAGGTGAGGTAGGTCGCGTATGGGACGTCGATGCCGTCTCCGAGTTGGCCGCTCACCGTGCGTTCCTGCCGGCTCTTCGCGATGCGCTCGGTGGTGCGCAGGACGATCGCGTCGCAACCGTCGGCTGCGGACAGCAGCAGGATCGTCTCGCCGGGCGCGGCGTGGTCCAGCACCGCGGCCAAGCCGAGCCCGAAGTCGGCCGCACCCGAGTGCCCGATTGGGGAGGAGACAACGCCCGGGAACACCCGGGCCGCTTGCTTGCGCACCCCTGGATTCGGCGAGACGACAACGACGTGGTCGGCTTGTTCCAAGTTCGCCGCGGCCAGGGTGTCCGCAGCCGCGTGCTGGAGCAGGGGCAGGTATGCCTCGAGTCCGAACCGCTCCTCCCATTGGCCGCCTGCGGCCTCACCGGGGGAACGCCAGCGGTCCAGCAGCTCGGCCGACCACGAGCGCTCTGCGACGATCTCCGCGATGGCCTCTTCAGGCTCGCCGAAGAGCAGCGCAACCGCGCCATCACCACCGTCCCGCTCGTCACCGGAACTCGGTCGACCGGTCCGGACGTCGGCCAAAACGGCCAGACCGCGGTCCGCCTTCGCACCCCGCCATGCTGCGAACGCGGACCGTGAAGAACCCGCGACGTCCGCCGCGAACGTGGCCGGTGGCAGCGCGAGAGCGGCGTGGATCGCCGAGGCGTTGGCCTTGTCGAAGTAGGCGGGTGAGGTGGAGGCGAAGTAGAGCGCGTCAGGCGTAGCCGGGTGCGCGCGCAGCAGCGCAGCAGCCGCTTCGACGCCCATGGTCGTGCTGTCCTCGTCGAACGAGGCCACCACCCGGGCGCCACGTCCTCCCCCAGTGCCGAGAGTGCTGCCCACCTCAGCCAGCTGGAGGCGATGCCTCGGCAGGTAGGTCGCGTAGGCGACGACCGCGGTCACGCGGCCACCCCCTCAAACAGCGCGGCCATTCCCTGCCCGCCCCCGATGCACATCGTCTCCAGCGCGAATTTTCCGCCGCGACGATCGAGCTCGTGCAGCATCGTGGTCAGGATCCGCACGCCGGTGGCGCCGATGGGATGGCCGAGGGAAATCCCGGAGCCGTTGACGTTGAGCCGGTCGGCGATTTCGTCCTCCTTCACACCCCAGCCCTTGACGACACCGAGGACCTGACCGGCGAAGGCCTCGTTCACCTCGATGAGGTCGAGGTCGTCGAACGAGACGCTGGTGCGGTCGAAGAGCTTCGCGACGGCCGGCACCGGACCCAGCCCCATCGTCGCCGGGTCACACCCCACGGCCGCCCAGCCCCGGAGGAAGCCGAGTGGTTCGAGGTCGAGTTCACCGAGCTTGTCCTCAGCGACGATCAGGCAGGCCGCAGCCGCGTCGTTCTGCTGGCTCGCGTTGCCCGCGGTGACCGTCCCCCCGCTCATGATGGGAGCCAGTCGGCTCAGGGACTCGGCAGTCGAGTCCGCCCGGACGCCCTCGTCCTGCGAGAACAGCACCGGGTCGGCCTTGCGCTGTGGCACCTCCACCGGCACGACTTCCGATGCGAACTTCCCCGACTTCCACGCCGCGGCGGCGCGCTCGTGGCTCCGCGCGGCGAAGGCGTCGGATTCCTCGCGACCGATGCCGTAGCGACTGGCGACGTTCTCGGCGGTCTCGATCATCCCGCTGATCGGTCCGAACCGCCATTCCGGTTGGGAGCGTTCACGTCCGCGGTCGAGGCGGTCGTAGAGCGCGACGTTGCCGGAGCGCCGCCCCCAGCGCATGGTCGTCGTGTAGTGCTCGATGTTGCTCATGCTCTCGACACCACCGGCCACCACGACGTCAGCCGCGCCGGTCTGCACCATCATCGCGGCTGTGACGACGGCCTGGAGTCCTCCCCCGCATCGGCGATCCGTCTGCAGCCCGGGCACCTCGATCGGCAGCCCGGCGTGCAGAGCGGCCCAGCGTCCGATGCACGGGGCTTCGGAGTTCGCATACGACTGCGCAAACACCATGTCCTCGATCCGTTCCGGCTCCACCCCGGACCGGTTCAGCAGTTCCTTGAGCACGACCGCGGCGAGTTCCTCGGCGGGTAGGGCGCGCAAGGTGCCGCCGAACGCGCCGACAGGTGTCCGCAATGGACTGACGATGGCCGCTCGCCTCATACCAGCACTCCACTTCGTTCGACAGCTTCTTCGAGAGTTCGGCGGTGATCCGGATGCGCGATCGCCAGCATCCGCTCCTGCCGGGCTCGCAGCGGCTGCCCACGCAGATCGGCCACCCCGAACTCGGTCACGACGAACCCAGCATCGGCGCGGGCGGTGCTGACCGGTCCGGACAGCTTCGCGACGATGCGACTGCTTCCCCCTGCGGTTGAGGGCAACGCGACGACGGGCACGCCGCCGCGTGAGCGCGCGGCTCCGCGCAGGAAGTCGGCCGCACCGCCGACCGCGCCGACGTAGTCGCTGCCGACGAGTTCGGCGTTCACCTGGCCGGACAGGTCCACTTCCAGCGCCGAGTTGATCGCGACCAGGTGGTCCTGAGCTGCCAGCACCTCCGGGGCATGGGTGTAACCGGTACCCCTGAGCCACACAGCGGGGTTTCGATGCGCGAAGCCGAAGAGCCGCCGTGTGCCCATCAGCAGCCCGGCGACGGCGTGCCCGCGGTCGAGGCTCTTGCGCGCGT
Source organism: Saccharopolyspora terrae (assembly GCF_004348435.1). Lineage (NCBI taxonomy): Bacteria > Bacillati > Actinomycetota > Actinomycetes > Pseudonocardiales > Pseudonocardiaceae > Saccharopolyspora > Saccharopolyspora terrae. The sequence continues at coordinate 11,978 of NZ_SMKS01000096.1, forward strand.
TCGTGATGACCCCGGCCTCCATGAGGTCGACGGCCGCATCGTTCAACAGTCCGGAGTGCACACCCAGGTCCCTACGGTCGCTCAGTGCCGCCAGCACGGCTTCCGGTAGAGCACCGATTCCGAACTGCAAGGTGGCGCCATCCTCGATCAGACCGGCCACGTTCGCGGCCACCTCCTGCGTGAGGACGTCCACCTCACGTGAGGGCAGCTCCGCCGGCAAGCGCGAGGTGTGCACGAGCACGTCCAGTTCCTCACTCGCCAGCGTGCGCGAGCAGTGAGTCTGCGGGACCTGGTCGTTGATCTCGGCGATCACGACGCGCGCCGTACCGATCGCCCGCGCGATGTAGTCATCGGCGAGGCCAAGCGAGTAGCGGCCCTCCTCGTCTGCGGGCGGCAGCTGCAGCAGGACCACGTCAGCGCGCAACGGCCCGTCACTGACCAGGTGCGGCAAGGTCGAGTAGTGAACCGGCACGACGTCGAGCGCACCCGCGCTGTGCAGTTGGCGATTCCCGCCACTGCCGCAGTACGACACGAAGGAGGCGTGATCGGCGAATTCCGGGCGGATCGTCCGGGAAGCGGGAATGCCGACGAAACAGCGGATCGGACCGACCTCGCTTCGCTGCCGCATCAGCGCCTCGGTGAGGCTCAGCGGCTCGGCGCACGCCTGTCCCCACAGAACCATGTCACCAGGACGCACGAAGTCGACGTAATCCAGTTCATCGATACCGCGCAGGACTGCCGTGGTCATGCGTCCTCACGCCACCTGTCGGACGCGGGATCCAGAAGCTGCCGCAGGTGGCCCTCCGGCAACCAGATGATCGTCTCGAGTTCGAGTGCGTCGAGGAAGCGAACCCTTCCGCTCCGCAGGTCTTCCAACCGCAGTCGGGGACCGTTGCCCTCACCATCGACGGAGATCGCGACCTCGGCGAACTCACTGCCCACCAGCGCCGTGGAATCGGGACCCGTCACCGCCCGACGCTGAAGGTCGTTGTCAGCCATCGGTTCTCCTCAAATCAGGAACGCCATCGTGGGCAGCGGCTGGTCTTTGTTCACCAGGCTGACCTTCTTGAACGCGAGCCGGATCTCGCCGTCCACAACGCGCAGCCGGTAGGTGACCCGGCCCGCCCAGGTCTCCACGCCACGCGTGCGCGACTCGGCGAGGACGAAGTTGGCCTCCACCACCGTGTCCGAACCTTCGGTCCCGACGACCTCGACGTTGGAGATCACCCGGCGCAGGTTCGACGGCGGTGACTGCGAATACCGCTTCCCGGTGCGCAGCTGCTTGAGCCGGGTCGAGATTCGATTCCGGTTGTCGTAGATCACCGAGACCTGCGTCCGGGGGTCGGAAGCGTCGTCACCGGCAGGCACCCAGTAGAGGGCGTCATCGGTCCACAACGACTCCCACGCGTCGTAATCATGCTCATCGGCGTAGCGAGCTTCGCGATACAGGAACTGCTCGATCTGTCGCAGATCCAGCCCGGCGCCAGCAACCGCGGTCACTTCTCGTCCTCCATCAGCTGCTTGTAGTGCGACCAGAAGCCGCGCATCCCGGTTTCGTCAGTCGCCGTCCCGATGGTCAAACCACGCTCGTCGACCTGCTCACGCCCCAGGCCGCGACGGATGTCGAGCCACTCCGGCCGGAGCTGCTCGGCTCCCCGCTGGTTGCGCTCGTACATCTCCGTGTCGTCTGCCAGCAGCATCCCGGCCGGTCCGACCGACCCGATGGACTGCGAGACCATCCGCCTGTTCAGCTCGGGCGCGCCCTTGAGCTGCACTGCCGTCGCGTGCTGGACGCACTCCCCCACCGACAGGGGCTGGATGACGAAGACCTGGATCTCCGCAATGAACAGGTTCGGGAAGATCATCACGTGCGGAGCACCCTCGACGAGGATCTCCTCCGCCGCATCACCGTGCAGGTCCCGCATCGTCGCGACGTACTCCGGCACTCGGTCCTCGGTGGTGCCGAACCAGCGCATCGGCTCGCCGAACTTCCGGAACTCCGGCCGGAGGTCGTTCTCGCTGTGCCCGTTGCCGAGGTTTCGCGTGACCGCCGTGGAATTGTCGCTGTAGAGCGCGCCGATGGGGCTGCCCGTCACGCTGAAGATCGAGCCGTGCACGAACTGCGGGTGATAGCCGTCGGTTTCGTTCTCCGCCAGCAGCTTCCAGTTCGCTCGCGTCTTGTGCTTAAGCCAGCCGGCGCTGAGCTCGACCTCCCCTTCCGGGGAGAGCCTGCAGAGCCGGTCGATCTCGCCCGCGGCCGGGCTGAGGTGCTCGACGAGGCTCGGACCGTCGGCGGCGAAGCTGCCGAACACGAACCCCCGGTACGACTCGACTCGCGGCACCCGGCCCATCGCCAGGTCCAGCTGTCCCTTGCCTCCGTAGCCCTTGTTGTACGGGTAGCCGAGCAGTTCTCCGGTGTTGCGGTAGGTCCACCCGTGGTAGGGGCACCGGAACGAGTTGGAGTTTCCCCGCTCGTCCTCGCAGACCAGGTTCGCCCGGTGTGCGCAGCGGTTGAGCAGCAGGTGGACCTCGCCGTCGCGATCGCGGGTCATCACCAGGTCCTGCGGACCGATGTTCTTGCGCACGTAGTCACCCGGCTGCGGCACCTCGCTCTCATGCCCCACGTACACCCAGCTGCGGTACCAGATCCGCTCCAGCTCCTCCGCGAAGATTCGCGGGTCGGTGTACAGGGACCCGTGCACGCGGTCCGGCTGGATCAGCCTCGCGTAGTCGGGGCGGTCCGTGCCTGCTCGGGGCACTGTGGCGGTCATGATTGCACCCTCTCCGCTGGTTCGTCGTGCGTCGCCGTCAAACGCTGTTGCGCCCATTTGACGAGCCGGAACTTCTGGGCCTTGCCGGTCGGCGTCGTGGGCAGGTCCCCCGATTCGAGGAACAGGACGTGCTTGGGCACCTTGAACCGGGCGAGCTTCTCCTTGCACCGCGCCAGCACCTCGTCGACGGAAATGCTCTGGCCGGGGGCCCGCACGATGCAGACGCAGCCCGCATCGCCCCATCGCTCGTCCGGGACTCCGATCGCGTACACTTGGCTGATGGCCGGGTGACCGCAGAGCAGGTCCTCGATCTCCTTGGGCATCACGAGTTCGCCACCGCTCTTGTAGAGCTCCTTGCTGCGCCCGGTCACCTCCAGGTAGCCGTCCTCGCGCACGCGGCCGAGGTCACCCGAGCGGATCCAACCATCGCGGATCGCCGCGTCGGTCTCCTCCGGCTTGTTCCAGAACCCGAGCATGTTGGTGGGCCCGCGGGAGGCCAACTCACCTACGATTCCCGCAGCAAGGTCCTCCCCTGTGACGGGGTCGATCGTCTTGTAGACGGTCAGGGCATCCTGGCCCTTAACTCCGGCGCTGCCGGCCAACTTGGGCCTGCCCACCGTGTTGGAGGTGTAGGCCAGATCGTCTTCGGGCAGCGTGAGGGTCATCGCACCCCCGCACTCGGTCATGCCGTAGCCGGTGACGATTTCATCGACGCCGAAAGACTCCCGAACCTGCTCCCACAACCAGGCCGGCGCCGGTGCGGCGCCGGAAAGAATCGCCGACAAGGACCTCAAGTCGAAATCCTGACGCCGCGGGTGTTCCAGCAACGCGACGGTCATCGTCGGCACGCACAGGATGTCGGTCGCCCGATGCCGCTCGATGCCCTTGAAGTACCACACGGGGTCGAAGGTGGTCTGCGGGATGACCGCGCCACCGACGACCATCGCGGCGAGGAGGCCCTCCACGTAACCGAACATGTGATAGCACGGCAACGAGAACAGGATCCGGCGCTGATCCTCGAACGCGCGGGTCAACGCCGAGGCGTAGGCGGTCCGCTGCACGGCATCGTGGGTGACCAGCACCCCCTTCGGCGACCCGGTCGTCCCGGAGGTGTAGAGCATGTCGCCGACATCGTCCGGCTTCGCTTCGTCCACAGCCAGGCCCGGGTTCGCATCGCCGAGCTCCCCTAGGGGGTGTCCTCAAAGCCGGATGAGGAGTGTGGCTAGGTCGATCATGGCTTGGTAGGACTGGGCGGTTTTGTCGTAGCGGGTGGCGATGGCTCGGTGTTGTTTGAGCTGGTTGAAGCAGCGTTC
>NZ_SMKS01000097.1:0-15472 GCF_004348435.1 Saccharopolyspora terrae
CGCCTGTGGGGTGTGGGACGCCTTCCCGGGGGCGGCTGTTAGAGGCCTGCTGCTGTTTTGAGGGCTTGGGAGCGGGTGGTGGATTCCCAGGGGAGGTCGACGTCCGTGCGGCCGAAGTGGCCGTAGGCGGCGGTGGCCGAGTAGAGGGGGCGCAGGAGGTCGAGGTCGCGGATGATGGCGGCCGGGCGGAGGTCGAAGACCTCGTTGATCGCCTGCTGGATCCGGTCGGGGTCGACGGTCTCGGTGCCGAAGGTCTCGATGAAAAGGCCGACCGGGGCGGCCTTGCCGATGGCGTAGGCGACCTGGACCTCGATGCGCTTGGCGAGTCCGGCGGCGACGACGTTCTTGGCCACCCACCGCGTCGCGTACGCCGCGGAGCGGTCGACCTTGGACGGGTCCTTGCCGGAGAAGGCGCCGCCGCCGTGGCGGGCCATGCCGCCGTAGGTGTCGACGATGATCTTCCGCCCGGTCAGGCCCGCGTCGCCCATCGGGCCGCCGACGACGAACCGGCCGGTGGGGTTGACCAGCAGCCGCGTGTCGGAGGTGCTCAGCGAGAGCGAGGAGATCTCCGGTTCCACGACGTGAGCCTTGATGTCGCCGACGAGCTGCCCGTCGAGGTCGATCTCCTCGGCGTGCTGGGTGGACAGCACGACGGTGTCCAGCCGCACGGCCTTCTCGCCGTCGTACTCGATGGTGACCTGGGTCTTGCCGTCGGGCCGCAGGTAGGGCAGCACGCCGTCCTTGCGGACGCGGGTGAGCCGGCGCGACAGCCGGTGGGCCAGCGCGATGGGCAGCGGCATGAGCTCGGGCGTGTCGTCGCAGGCGTAGCCGAACATCAGGCCCTGGTCGCCGGCGCCCTGCTGGGCGATCTCGTCGATGACGCCTTCGACGCGGGTCTCGTGCGCGGTGTCGACGCCCTGGGCGATGTCGGGCGACTGGGAGCCGATGGCGACGTTGACGCCGCAGGAGTTGCCGTCGAAGCCCTTGGCGGAGGAGTCGTAGCCGATCTCGAGGATCTTCTCCCGCACGATGGCGGGGATGTCGGCGTAGGCCTCGGTGGTGACCTCACCGGCCACGTGCACCTGCCCGGTGGTCACCATGGTCTCCACCGCGACGCGGGAGCGCGGGTCCTGCGCGAGCAGCGCGTCCAGGACGGAATCGCTGATCGCGTCGCAGATCTTGTCGGGATGACCTTCGGTCACCGACTCACTGGTGAACAACCGCTGCTGGCTCAACGACTCTCCTCTGGTGCTTGCGGCCTCGTTGCCGACAAACACTACTGGTCGGAGAGCCGCCGACCGACCGAGTCCCACAATGTGGACGCCAGCAGGGACTTGGCGCCGAAGGCGATGCGCTCCTCGGTCCCGTCGTCCCCGAGCAGCCAGCCGGAGTTGTCCTCGACCTCGAAGGCCATGCCCTCGCCGACGGCGTTGACCACGAGCATGTCGCAGCCCTTGCGCGCGAGCTTCGCCCGGCCGTGGTCGAGGACGGACGAGGTGGCGTCACCAGTCTCGGCGGCGAACCCGACGATCAGAGACGCCGAGAGCTTGCCGGCCGACCGCGCTTCGACGATCTCGGCGAGGATGTCGGGATTGCGGGCCAGCGCAACGGGTTCCGGATCCCGCTCGGTCTTCTTGATCTTGTGCTCGACCCGGTTGACCGGTTTGAAGTCGGCCACGGCGGCGGCCATGACGACCGCGTCGGCCCCGTCGGCCTCGGCGAGCATCACCGACCGCATCTCCTCGGCGGTCCCGACCTTGATCAGCCGCACTCCGGCAGGGGTGATCAGGTCAGCGGTGTGCGCGGCCACCAGCGTCACGTCGGCGCCGCGGTGCGCGGCGATGCGCGCCAACGCGTAGCCCTGCCTCCCGGAAGAGCGATTTCCCAGGTAGCGGACGGGGTCGAGCGATTCCCGCGTGCCACCGGCGGAGATGACCACCCGGCGCCCTTCCAGGTCCCACGGCAGCGCGGTGGACGAGGTCAGCAGCAGCCGGGCCAGGTCGACGATCTCGGCGGGGTCGGGCAGCCGCCCCTTGCCGGTGTCCTTGCCGGTGAGCCGACCGCTGTCGGGCTCGGCGACGATCACGCCGCGACTGCGCAGCGTCGCCACGTTGTGCTGCGTCGCCGGGTGCTCCCACATCTCGGTGTGCATCGCCGGGACCATCAGCACGGGGCAGCGCGCGGTCAGCAGGGTGTTGGTGAGCAGGTCGGGCGCCTGCCCGTTGGCCGCGCGGGCCAGCAGGTCAGCGGTGGCGGGGGCGACGACGACGAGGTCGGCTTCCTGTCCTAGGCGCACGTGCGGGACCTCGTGCACGTCCGAGAACACGCCGGTGACCACCGGCTGCCCGGACAGCGCTTCGAAGGTCGCGGCGCCGACGAAGTTCAGCGCGGCCTCGGTCGGCACGACGCGGACGCTGTGACCGGTCTCGGTCAGGCGCCGCAGAACCTCGCACGCCTTGTAGGCGGCGATGCCACCGCTGACGCCGAGGACCACCCGCGGGCGGTCCTCGGTCGGTTCAGAGGTCACTCGCCTTCGGTGTGCTCGAGCACGCCGGCGTGGATCTCGCGCAGCGCGATCGACAGCGGCTTCTCACGCGGGCCGGGCTCGACCAGCGGGCCGACGTACTCCAGCAGGCCTTCGCCGAGCTGGGCGTAGTAGTCGTTGATCTGCCGCGCGCGCTTGGCGGAGTAGATGGCCAGCGCGTACTTCGAGCTGACCTGCTCGAGCAGGTCGTCGATCGGCGGGTAGGTGATGCCCTCGACGGTGTTGGTCGACGGGCTGCTGTTGAGCGCAGCCAGCGCGCTAGGGGTGCTCACAGGTGTGGCTCCTGCTCAGTAGTAGGTCGCTCGGAGAACGGGAAGGGAGACGTCACTTCTCGTGGCCGAGTATCAATCGTACCAATTCGCTGGTCGCGGACTGCACGTCGGCGTTGACGACGGTCTCGTCGAACTCCGGTTCGGCTGCCAGCTCGTCCCGCGCGGCCGCCAGCCGCTTCTCGACGACGTCGGCGGGCTCGGTGCCGCGGCCGGTGAGCCGGTCGACCAGCTCGTCCCAGGACGGCGGCAGCAGCATGACCAGCTGCGCGTCCGGCCAGGCCTCGCGGACCTGGCGGGCGCCTTGGAGTTCGATCTCCAGCACGGCCGGCTTGCCCGCGGCGATCGCCTCTTGGACGGGCTTGCGGGGCGTCCCGTAGAAGTTGCCCGCGTAGCGGGCGTGCTCGAGCATCTCGCCGTCGGCGATCATCCGCTCGAACTCCGCGACGGAGACGAAGTGGTAGTGCACTCCGTCGACCTCACCGGGGCGCGGAGCCCTGGTGGTCGCGGACACGCTGAAGTACACCTCCGGAACCTGCCTGCGCACCTCGCTGAGCACGCTGGACTTGCCGACTCCAGAAGGCCCGGAAACGACGGTGAGCCGAGGCTCGCCCTGACGGACGATCCTCGGCTCAGCGCCGGTTTTTGCGTCGATCACTCGCCGCTGAACTCGGTGAGCAGCGCCTTGCGCTGCCGCTCGCCCAGCCCGCGCAGCCGACGGCTGTTGGCGATCTCCAGCCGCTCCATGATCTGCTGCGCACGGACCTTGCCGACGCCGGGAAGGGCCTCGAGCAGGGCGGAGACCTTCATCTTGCCCAAGACCTCGTCGTTGTCGGCGGTCTCCAGGACCTCCGCCAGCGTGGTTCCGCCTCGCTTGAGGCGCTCCTTGAGCTCAGCTCGGGCGCGACGGGCGGCAGCCGCCTTTTCCAGAGCTGCTGCCCGCTGCTCCTCAGTCAGCTGGGGAAGGGCCACCATGTCCTCCGTGATGTGGGGTTTCTCTTGATCGGTGCGGGCGACGGTACCGAGTCCCGAAAGGCGGTTGCCCACGGGGGTCCCGGTTTTGTGGAACGGATCAGTCCGCCCCACCGCCCTGGCCCTTGAAGTTCTACCCGTACAAGGCGTGCACGAGCACGGGGCCGCTGCAAGTCCTATCAACAAAGCCGCTGAAGTGCACTAATCTCAGCAAAACTTATCGGAATGTGTCCGATTTCCGCACAGTTGAGCCACGTGAGGGTTGTCTCCGCAGGTCACAACCGCGTTAAACGCCCCCCGAACGCACGTCGTTCGAGAGCCTGTTCTACGATGGAAGTTGATCTTGCTTTCTTCCACTCAGCGGAAAGGGCGGCCCCCGTGATGCGGTACCGAAGCACCCCGTGGCCCCGCCCGTCCAGACTCGGCAGGGCCAGAGCCTGACACCGTCGGCTCAGCCACCCGTGCCCCGCTGCGTTCGAGCCTGCCCCAGGAGGGGTTAACCCCTCCCTCGGCCTTGGTCACGTTCGCGTCCTCTGCGCAGCCGCATTCTGCACCCCGTCCCGGACTCGCTCGCCGACGCCTTCGCTGACCGCCTGACCGGCTTCTTCAACACCGCACGGCCCGCGCAGCCCGGCGGGGTCCTCCGAGCCTCCGTCAAGTGCTACGAGCGGGCCGCGCCACCTTGCGGGCGGCCGGGGCTCCAGCGCCCGCAGAGGCCTTCAGCAGGCCGCGCGCCGCCTGCGGAGGAGGTCAGCGGGCCCGCGGACCCATCGACGTCCTCAGCGAGCTCTTCCCGGACATGGCAGAGCCCCGGGCGCGCGGCCCGGGGCTCTGCTTCTGACTGCGGCGCTGTGACTCGCTACAGCGTTTTGACGAGGTCCTGCACGCGGCCGGCCATGCGCTGCCGGTCGATCGGCGCGATGGTCGTCCACCCTTCGTCGCTGCGGTGGCTGTTCTCGATCATGTACCAGCCCTTGGCGTTGGCGAAGAAGTTGGTGACCATCGGGGCCCGGTGCCGCTTGCCCTGCCCGTCCATGACGGCGTAGCCGACCTGCGCGTAGGCGTTGCGAGCGCCGCCGGCCATCTCGACCAGCGTCTTGGCCTCCTCGCGCCGGATCCCTTGCCGCACGAGCGCTTCGCCCATCTCGCGGTCGTTGCCCGCGGACTTGGCGGCGGCTTCCATCGCCGAGCTGCGCAGCGACACGCCCCGCCCGGGACCGGCCTTGACGTCGTCGGGCAGCACGCTCAGCAGCGCCCGCACCATCGAGTCGGCGGGCAGCGTCTGGACGGTCACGGCCTCTTCGGTGAGCACCGCGAGCGTCGCGTGCCCGCGGGTGCAGGCGACCATGCCCGCGACGATGCGCTGGGCGCCGTCGGGCGTTCGCTGCCGGAAGTTGATGTCGAAGGCCCGCTCGTAGCGCGTGAGCGGCAGCAGGGCCCCTTGGATGTCCTCTTCGCGCATCTCGTTGCCGAAACCGAGCGCCTGCAGCTCATCTCGCGCGCGGGCCTCGACCTGGCGCCGCTCGGTTTCGAGGATGCCTTCGGGCAGGACGTTGAGCACGAGCGGCTTGGTGCCGAGGTTGAAGTACTTCCACGCCTCGTGGAAGCCCTGCTTCGACAGCTCGATCTTCACCGGTTCTCCCCAGCCAGAAAGTGTGGACGGCACAGCCCCGAGAGCGTCCACGAATTGATCCGAGTTGTTCACTGATCCGTCCAGTTCTCAGCCGTTCGGAAGCCCATGACGCACGGCCGTCCCCCACAGTCCGAGCCCTGATCGTCCGCGTTCTCGCAAGAACCAGTGGGCGGCACCGAAGCGGTACCGCCCACTGGCCGATCTGCGTTGACGAGCGATTACCGCTGGTTGTCCCAGTCACCGAAGACCGGCGGGGCGACCTTCGGCAGGTCCTCGTCGAAGACGCCCTGGTCGCCGATCAGGTAGTCGGGAGTCTCGTGCTCGAGATCGTCCTCGCCTTCCTGACCCCGGCCGCGCGCACCCGCGCCCGCACCGGCACCCGCAGCACCACCGCGGCCACCGGCGCCTCCAGCGCCGCCGGCCCCGGCAGCTCCACCGAGACCACCCATGCCCGCACGACCACCGGCGCCCATCCCAGGACCACCGGCACCCGCACGACCACCGGCACCAGCACCCGAGCCGGCCCCCAGGCCACGACCCGCACCAGCGCCACCGCGGCCACCAGCACCCGGCCGCGCACCCGCGCCCGAACCCGGCACACCGGTGCGACCGGCGCCGAGACCAGGGGTGCCACCGGGAACGCCAGGCCCGTTCGGGACGCGACCAGCGCCACCGGGGTTCTGGTTCGAACCCGAGCCACCAGCAGGCGGAGTCGCCCAAGCAGCACCGGTACCCGCAGCACCACCGCCGTAAGCGCCACCGCCGTAGCTGCCGCCAGCCCCCGAGCCAGCACCGGCGAGGCTGCCGGAACCACCGGAGCCACCAGCCCATGCGCTGGAAGTGGACGACGGCGACGAAGAACCAACACCACCGACACCGGGGCCGGAGGAGCTGGACACCGAGGTGTCCGTAGCAACGCCTGCGGTCGGCGGCGGCGTGAACGTCGGTGTCCCGGCAACGAGGCTCTGCGACGACTCCTGGTAGGTGGTGAAGGCCTTGATGCCTTCCTGCCGGAGCTGCTCGTTGTGAGCCTTGGCGTCCTCAGCGTCCGTCGAGCCGGTCCAGAAGCTGTCCCAGCCCTCCTCGAACCATCCGTCGTCGGGAACGGCCTGCTCTTCACCCTTGGCCGGGATCGACGTCTGGACCTTGCTGAAGGCCTCGCCCTGCGAGGTCAACTGCTCGGACTGCACCTTGGCGTTGTCAGCGGTGACCTCGGTCCAGAGCACAACCGGCATGGCCTGGTTCTGCATGGCCTCGCCGGACTCGGACTGCATGACAGCCCCGACCTGCTTCAGCTTGTCTTCGATCCGCGTCTTCAGCTCGCGAAGGTACTGGTCCTCGCTGTTCCAGTTCTTCGACTGGTCATAGAGCCCTTCGGCTCCAGACCCGCCGTGCACCCACTTGCGCATCTGCTCAAGTTGCGCACCCTCGAAATCAGCAGGCTCAAGCTGACGTTCAGTCACCGCCTACCCCCTCAGGCATTTGGAAGGTTCTGCAGAGCAACCTCTGCGAACCGCTTCGTTAGGTCACAAGGAACGCTCTGGCCGTCCGACACCAGGGTGTTGAAGAACAGCTGTCCCTGATCGGAAACATCCACCGAGAGCAGGCAGCTCGTGTCGTCGCCGATTTGCGCTGCCGGGTATCCACCGATGTCGATCACCTGCACGTTCGTACGCGCATCGGCGAACTTGTGCATCGTCTCGGACTTGTCCGCCGACACGAACACCATGAAACCGCCGCCAGCCTCGCCCTTGAGGTGGTCACAGCCGGTCTTGCCGCTCGATTGGCTCGGCTCCTGCGGCTGGTCCGCTCCAAGCGAAGTTGCCTGGTCGGGCTTAACCAATGAGCACTGGTCGCTGACATCAAGCGACTTCGCTGGGCCCGTCCGAGGTGGATATGCCGAGGTGGTCTCCGAAGTCGGAGTCTCTGCCCCCGACGGCGTGGGCGCTGGCGCAGACCCCGCTCCACTGCCACACCCAGCCAGCACGACACTGGCAAGGACGGTGCTCAGTACGAGCCCATTACGCAACGTTTCCTCCTGGAGCGTTTATTCAGTGCCGAAGGCTGTCGGCAGAATCCTGGTCGTTGGTGCGGGTCTGCCGCGCAGAAGCATGGAGCTTGTTGCCGACGTCCTCGAGGTAGTCGGCGAGAGCGGTATAGGCATCCTTGTACGACTGCGCACCACCAGCGGCGACCTGGCCGTACGTCTTGGCCAACTGGGTGCTCACGTCGTCGGTGCCCGGCGCCTTGACCTGCGCGAGATAGTTGATCTCACGCACACGACCACGCAACGCCTTGGCCTCATCAAGGAAGAACGAAGCAGCTTCGTCGACCTTCTCCGGCTCGATGTACATCTTGCCGCCGGCGCCCTGCGCAGCCGCGAGCGCGGCGTTGTCCGCCATGCGGTCGACGGTCTCGCTGATCTGGCCCCAGATATTCGGAAACATCAGGCCGCGCCTCCCTCGCTGTTCACGCTGAACTCCCCTTGTCCAGGTGCCGTCGCGATGAGGGCGACGGACATCCACTTGCCAGCGTGGCAAACGTTAGCGCACGGGTCTACGCGCGTGTAGCGAAGTTGGGCAAAACAGGAACCGGCAACCGAGTGAAATGGATCTCAGATCGCCGCTAGGGGCTTCTCAATCAGTTGATCTTGTGTTCAAGCCCCTATCGACCCCTATCAACTTCATGATCACCCGCGAAAAGGGCTGACGAACCGGTCGTCCCGCAGCCCCTGCACGAAGGACGACCACGCCGGCTGCCCGAACATGAGGTGCTGACCAGCAGGATTCTTCGAGTCACGGGCGTGCACGGTGTCGCCCGCGAAGGCGACTTCAACGCAGTTCGCGTAGTTGCTGCTCCGAGTGCTCTTACGCCACTGAAGCGCATGCCGTTCCGGCGCAGTCACAATCCGCTCCTTGAGCTTTAAACGAGTTTGTCGGCGATGTCGTTCATGAGCGCAATTGAATCGTGGGTAGGCAACGCGGCCTCGTGCAACCGCCGAAGGGCTTCTCTCGTGGCAGCGACATGCTCGGGTTCTTCCAGGAACGCACTGCTACCGCGGTTCTCCAGAAGGACCAGGCTCGGATGCTGGTCGAAGTCGAAGAGGACGAATGGGCCGTCCAAACCAGGGTGCGCACCTGCGCGGGTTTCGACTACCCGGACCGTGATGTTGTCCTGCCTGGCTGCAGAGACAAGGTGGCGAATCTGCTGGTACATCACACCTGCGTCTCCCACCAGACGCTCAAGCGTGCTCTGTTCGATCAACGCCTCGAAGTACGGAGCATTAGCCCTGTTCAACACTGTCTGGCGGCTAAGACGCGAGGTGACCAACGTTTCGATCTCGGCGATGTTCAGATCAGGGTCTGTTCCACCGACGAGCGCCGACGCATACCCGGTTGTCTGCAACATCCCTGGTACGAGCGTCGTCTCGTAGTTGAAGATCGCCGACGCTTCCCGCTCGAATCTGGTCGTCTCTTCCCACATCGCAGGCAGCCGTCCCTCCTGCACACGCCACCAGTTGGGCATGGCCGCGTTCCGCACCAGGCTCAACAGCTCTTCCCGCCGCCGGGCCGGGACGCGGTAGAGACCGAGCAGCGCCGACACGTCATCGGCCTGCAACCCGCGCTGCCCGGACTCCATCCGAGACAGCTTGCTCATGGACATGCCAAGAGCCCCGGCAACCTCCTCAGCCCCGAGCCCGCTCCGCAGCCGAAGCTCCCGAAGCTCGCTCGACACCCGCCGAACCCGAACCGGCACACCCACACGACCGCTCATCAATCCTCCCGATCAAGACCAACAACGCGACCAAGATCGGCACTTGCCAAGCGGGCACGAAAGAGAAGACCCCCGGATTCAGCCACCAGGTACAAGGAGGCGAACCCAACAGTTCCACCAATCACTCCTGGTAGCGATCCACCCTTCCCTACGCTGTCGCCGCGTGAGGGACGACGTCGGGAGCCTGGTCGCCGAACCGCGCAAATGCGAAACCTACGACAACGTCGGCCAGCCCTACGGAATACACGCGTCGATCAGCTACGAGCACGACTTGCCCAACAACGCCGTCAGCAGGCTCCACGCGTTCAACCCGTCGGTGAACACCGCAGCCGCCGTGAAACGAGGCGAGCGCACCTAGCCAAAGACGGCGTTTAAACCACCAGCGCAGTCACCGCCATACCCACACCAAACCGCCGAAGCCGACTACGCCACCGACCAGCCAAAGCCAGAGCGACACCAACAGCAACAGCGGAACTAGACAGGAACCAACGAGGGAAACTACTGGTCAGCCATCACCCAACGCTTCGACATGGTCATTGTCACCAACGGCCGAATGAGTGAGCTGCACCGAACACGCCCTAGCCCGCCTCACACCCTGACAGTATGGCGCCCACTAGCACGCAACTGAGAGAGAGGCTATGACCGACCAGGGGTTCTACGGCGACTACGGCTCGATGCGCGCGTCCGAGGCTGAAATCACTGAAGCCCGAAACGCGCTTGGGTCTCACCTCTCAGACTTTCGCCATCGAGCATCACTGGACAGCGCCATCCCATCGATTTCCGGAGATAAGATCCCGGTATCGAGCGGGGGCCCAATGGGGCCAAACCTGGATGAGCTCGAAACCATGATGGCGCAGGTCGTCCGCGAGGCTTACAAGAACGCTGTCGATGCCGTGGACGAGTTCCTCAAAGAAACCCACAAGCGGCTGGACGATCTTTCGCACGACATTGCCGACTCCATCGCTGAGTACGAACGACGGGACGCAGAAGCCGCATCGGACCTTCCCAACGTACAGCCCCCGCGCTAAGCAACTGGAGCAAAAGGGACAAGAATGGCAAACCCACTTGAGATGGCCACACCGAGCTTCTGGAGCACTGTCCAGAACTTCGACAAGATCGTCGATGAACTCGGGGCCCCGGTGCGCAAGCTGGGAGACCAATTCCAGCTCATCGGGAAGGTCGACACAGCGAAGATCAAGAAGATCGCGCTTGAGGTGTGGGGCGAGGATGGCTCTCAAGTAGGCATCCGCGCCGATATCGCAAACACCCTGCAGAGCCTCGAAGAGTCGAGAAGCAAGATCTCTGAAGGCTGGAACGGCGAGGCATTCCGGTCTTTTGACGCCACGGTGAACAAAGCGAAGAGGTCCCTCGAAGACATCTCCGAGCCGTTGAAAACCCTCTCCACCGCTCTCAGCGATCTTGCCACCAAGTTTGATGAGACCGTCGGGGACATCATGACGACGCTGGCTGGGTTCGGTGGGCTTCTCTCGTCGTTGGGCGGCATCATCGCTGCGCTGATGGCCGCCCCTGATCCGACCGGGATCACGAAGTTGCTTGGCGTGGTGGTCGCCATCGTAGGCGCGATCGTCGCCGCAGTGGCCTACGCGGCTGCCCAGATCAAGGCTATCGAGGCACGTCAGAAGTCGGTCGATGCGTTGATCCATAAGTGCACGCTCACGATGCGAACCATTAAGAGCAACTGAGCTACACACCGGAGGTGGGCAAGCAAAGTCATGGATGTTGAAGATCGCGTCGCGCAAGCAATGAAGCAGCTAGAACGAAACGTCGAAAAGGCGGCTCGCAACCCAGAAGCCGTGTGGCACGGCAGCTTCTCCGCCACCTCACGCAACGTCACGGTATGGGTGGATGCGCTTGGTCGGACCGAGCGCTACCGGATCACCCCAAACAGCGTCGCGGAGGGTGACGAGCTTCAGTTGATCGAAGCTTTCAACGCTGCGACGAAGGAAGCACGTCGTAAGGCAGAGAACCTGGAATTCGACGGGGAACCAGCGGCGCACCACGATCAAGCTGTCAGTAGTCGACCGCCGCGACGAGGCGCTCCTGACTGGGACGACACCGATGAAGGGCATACGTCGTGGCTGCAGTGAGTACGTTCCGAACACGCGGAGTCTGGGTCGCGGTGTTCTGCGCTGGGACGGCGCTGGTTGCTTCAGCGTGTTCACAACCAGCCAAGGGGTACCGGGAAGACCCTGGAGCATGTTCGGTGCTCAAGGATCAGAGCGTCGTCGAGCAGCTCGGCCCGGAAGCGGTCGACGGCCCCAACACCGCCAAGACCGAGGACACTGCGAACACCCACTCGAGTACGTGCGAGTGGGAGTCACTGCATCCTCCAAATCTGGGGCCCCCGGCGAACGGGAAGATCACGGTGTCCATCCGCGTGTCGCTCAATGAGAATGGAGCCCCGGAGCCCCGAGCTGCCGAGGAAAAGTTCAGAATGGACGCGCGTGGAACTGAGAGCGCCGACAGTCCAGCCGATTCCGTAGGCGACCAGTCCCGGAACGCGTTCGAACCAGGACCAACACAGCCCGGGGTCCCGTCCGCCGGCCAAGTCGCAACAATCGACTTCGTCCGCGCCAACGCGTACGTCACCGTCGAATTCCGAGCTTGGGGCAGTGCGGGGCTCAGCAAGGCATACCTTCCCCAAGACGCCCAAGCGGAAGCAACCCGGCGGCTCGCGAACGAGGTATCCGACAAGCTCGGCGAGCCGCGGTGAGCCTCGTCCCGCTTCAAACGCGAGCCTCTGGCGTCAACATCAGCAACGGAACCGGATCCGAATGATGCTGCGGCCGGGCATAGATGGCCGGGAGCCCGGAGCGCTTTCCTCCGGGCTCCCGCAAATGTTCAATCCCACACGCTCGCGGCCGGAATTGAGCAACACGAGCCTCACGTCATGGAGGCACCGCCCAACAAGACCGCCGTCCCGGCCGGTCAACGATTCCCGCAGGGTCACCCGAGAAGTCCTGACCGCCCTGCCAGGTCAGGACGTGATCGTGTCGAGGAAGCGGTTGTAGCGGAGTCTCGTGGCTCGTTCGAGGCCCGCGAGGGCTCCGGCGGTGATCAAGGTGGCGTTCGCCCAGGTGGGGAGGTGGATCGGTGAGGTGAACGTGCCGACCTTCTCGGCGATGACCGGGCTGTGGGTGAGGGCCTCCACTCCCTGGAGGAGGTTCACCGCGAGTGCCACGACGAGGATGACCACCGCTGCTGCGCCGATGAGCGTGCTGGCGCGGGGAAAGCGCTGCCCGAACCTCGCGCGGAGGCCTTCCTGGGAGCGGGGGTGCGGGCGCAGTGCGCGCTCCACGCCGGTTTCGGAGACGAAGTGCATGCGCTTCAGGCCGAACGCGCTGGTGGCGACCTCGATGACACCGCCCGGCACCGGGAACGCCGTCGGCACGTTGGAGCGGGACATCTGCACGTCGTTCCGGTACAGCGCCGCCGGGGCTTTGCCCTCCCCGTTGTCGTGCTGCTTCCTCGTCTTCGCATCGGTGAGGTACCGGACGTCGACCGCGTAGGTGTGGCTGATGCCGTCGTGGTCGGCGAGTTCGAGGAAGAACAGTGAACGGGCGAACGGCTGCCAGAGGCGGTAATCGCGAAGCGGGCTCCCGTCGCCGGCTCTGACCTTGGCGAGCTGCCAACGCCTCGTGAGCTTGTTGACCATTCGCGTGCCTCTCGTCGTCGAACCATCCCCAGCGCTAGTCAAAGGCGTGCCCTCGGGGCAGGGTCAAGAGGCGCGGTGCCGCCGCGTCCGGCGAGGTGACGGCGTCATCTCGCTCGGGAAACACACCTGATCGCTCGACTTGTTCTGCGTGCGGGGCGTGACACAATCCGCACCATGAGTTACCAGCCACACGATCCCTACGACCGGAACGACCCCGGGCGGTACCCGTACGGGGACGACTACGGCGACCGACGCCCTCCGCGGCGTCCGGGGCAGATCGGGGACACCATCGCGCGAGTCGTGCGGATCGTGGTGTCGATCGTGGTGCTGGTGTTCGCGTTGCACGTGCTGTTCGTGGTGCTCGACGCGAACCAGGGCAACGGCTTCGTCTCGTTCATCTACACCCTCGCGCAGACCTTCGTGCTGGGCCTCGGTGACGTCTTCACCCCGGACGACGCCCTGCTCGGCGTGGTGCTCAACTACGCGCTGGCCGCGTTGATCTGGTTCATCGTCGGCCAGATCATCATCAAGATCATCCGCCGCTGAGCGCGGTGGGGTGGGCTCCGACAGCCCGGGCCGACCTTCCACGCAGGTCACAGGCGTCTCGTGCGGAGTTGTCGATCACGCGGTCTCGCGCTCCACCGGCAGCCACAGCGCGGCATCGGCCTCCGAACCGTCCTCCGACATCCGGGTGCGCAGGATCTCCGGCCCGGGGCGGCTCCGGTACGGGTTCGACGGGAACCACTCGGTGAACACGTCCCGCCACAGGTTCTGGATCGCTTCCGGCGCCGGGCCCGAGGTCGTGAACTCCGCCCAGGTCCCGGCTCGCACGGTCAGCGTGGCCATGCCTTCCGGAACCGGTGAGGAGGTGATCACGCCGTGGTAGTAGTCGAGTTCCGTGCCTTCGGCTCGGCTCGGGTCCAGGTCGTCGCAGACGGCGAGAACGCCGCTCGGTTCGCCGTCGGACAGCTGCTCCAGCTGCGCGTGGGTCCGCTCGCCCAGTCCGCGGACGAAGTCGATGATCGCCTGGTTCGGCCCCGAGTGCACCAGCGGCACCCGGGTTTTCGGCCCCACCACCGTGAACTCCGGCTTGTCCACGACCCGATATCGCATGCTGCTGCTCCCGTCGACGACGAGCCGGAAGCTCATCCGGGGCTGGGAGCTCAGCGAAGCACCCGTGCGCCGCGCCTCCGCCGGCCCGACACCGTGCATCGCGCGGAACGCCCGCGCGAAAGCCTCGCCGGAGCTGTAGCCGTAGCGCACCGCGATCTGCAGCAGAGGCTCGCGCCCGTCCAGCACCTCCGCTCCGGCCACGGTCAGCCGACGGCGCCTGATGTACTCCGACAGCGGCATCCCGGCCAGCGCCGAGAACATCCGCCGCAGGTGGTGCTCCGAGGTGGCCGCCACCCGCGCGAGCTCGCCTGCGTCGACGGAGCCGTCGAGCTGCCGCTCGATGCGCTCCATCGCGTGGTTGAGCCGTTCCAGCACGCTCGCCTCCGCAGTTCCGTCCCGTTGATTCAAGCAGGTCGGGCCCGTCATCCACCCGACAGAAGCTGCGCGGGAAATGTCGGGCGACCGAGTCCGGCAACGCCGCACGATGAGAGGCATGGACGACACGACCTTGGTATCCCGATTCCTCCGCGACGGCTTCGTCAAGCTCGAAGGCGCCGTCGCACCCCGCGTGGCAGCGGACTGCGCGCGGCTGCTGTGGCGGGAGACCGGCTGCGACCCGGACGATCCGAGGACGTGGACCCAACCCGTGCACTGGGTGGGCGGGCTGGCGCAGGGACCGTTCGCCGCAGCGCCCAACTCCCCTGCCCTGCACCACGCGTACGACCTGCTGGTCGGTTCCGGGCGCTGGGAACAGCGGTACTCGCTCGGCACCTTCCCGCTGCGCTTCCCGCACGAGGAAGAGCCGGATGACGCGGGCTGGCACATCGAGGGGAGCTACGAGGTGGAGGGCGAAACCTGGCCCTTCACCAATCTGCGCTCGCACGGCCGAGCGCTGCTGATGCTGTTCCTGTTCAGCGAGGTCGGGCAGGACGACGCGCCGACCCGGATCCGGGTCGGCTCCCACCTCGACGTGCCGAAGGTGCTCGAACCCTACGGCGAAGCGGGCGCAAGTGGCCTGGTCATGGCGCCGGACCTGGTGGCGGCGTCCGACCACCGACCGCTCGCCCTCGCCACCGGAGCGCCGGGCGACGTGTTCCTCTGCCATCCGTTCCTGGTGCACGCGGCTCAACCGCACCACGGTGCACATCCGCGCTTCATGGCCCAGCCTCCGCTGATGCCGGCTGCCCCGTGCGAACTGGAACGGGCCGATGGCGCGTACTCCCCCGTCGAGATCGCGATCCTCCGGGGCCTGGGACGTGAACCCGGTCGGCGGGCGCCGCGTGACGATCGCAGGGGTCAGCAAGCACGCTCCGAAGCGTCCTGACCACTTCGACCGGTGACCGACGCAGCAGCGAGGAGGGCGAGCTTCTCGGCGCTGTCCGTTCCGGGGTCGGGGTGGAAGATGACCAGGGCTTGGCCCGGGCTGCCTTCGACGCCGAGGCGTTCCCGGTTGAGCACCAGCTCCCCGACCTGCGGGTGGTCCACGCGCA
>NZ_SMKS01000098.1:0-15401 GCF_004348435.1 Saccharopolyspora terrae
GGGCGACGGCCTGGTCGGCGTCGGGCGCGGCGTCGTCGTGGTCGGGCTCGGAGGTGGCGGCGGCGGTGCCTGCGTCGCCGATGGCGTCGTCGACGACGAGCTGCGCGTGGTCGACGATTCCTCGCTGCTGGTCGAGGTCTCCGAGCTCGTGGTGCCGGTGATCGGCGGGC
Organism: Saccharopolyspora terrae; assembly: GCF_004348435.1. Lineage (NCBI taxonomy): Bacteria > Bacillati > Actinomycetota > Actinomycetes > Pseudonocardiales > Pseudonocardiaceae > Saccharopolyspora > Saccharopolyspora terrae. Next base: position 171 of record NZ_SMKS01000098.1, read on the forward strand.
CCGGGGGCATCGGCGGCGCCGTCGTGTACGAGGTGGCGCTGGTGCGCTTGGTGGTGGGGTGCAGGGTGATGTCCGGGCCCGCGGACTCGCGCCTGTCGGATCCGGCCACGACCGCTGCGGTCGTCGCGAAGATCGTGGCCACCGCGATGCCGGACGCGGCGAGCATCACCAGGCGCTTCGGCCGGGCGTCCGGGTCTTCCACGTCTAACGGGTCCATCGGTGCCCCAACTCGTGTCGGTTTGTCCTCGTCCCCCGCGGTCACCGGCTCGCGCCGGGATCTGGCGGATCATACCGGCAGTCGGATTCGTCTCGATCAGCTGCCGGTGATGTGACCTGGGAGCGGGCGCGGCATCATCGGGGACCGTGACGGAATCAGAACGGGCACGACTGATCGCGCGGGTGCACGGACAGGTTCAGGGCGTGGGTTTTCGCTGGTGGACGCGATCTCGCGCGCTGGAGCTGGGACTCGTCGGCAGCGCCACCAACCTCCCCGCCAGCCGGGTCGAGGTCGTCGCCGAGGGACCGCGGGAAGACTGCGAAAAACTTCTGGAGGCGCTGCGTTCCGGCCGGACACCCGGTCGGGTGGATCACGTCGCCGAGCTGTGGATGGAACCCAAGGGCGGCCTGACCGGCTTCGTCGAGCGGTAAACTGCTTTGACCTGAGGACGAGCCCAAGGCGGCTTGGTCCGTGTGGTCTTTGCTTGCGCTCTCGTCTCACGGCTGGCTGCGGTGAGACGGGTCGCATCGTCCACCACTAGGTGGGTTGGGGCATGTTTACGAATACCCACGCCGAGCGCGCGCGGTCGCGCACGTTGACCCCGGCGACGACGTCAGCTGGTCCAGCGAGACCGCACCGACGACAAGAAAAGAAATCCCGAGTGGGCCGGTTGGCTCGCTCGGTGTGTCCGCACCCCCGTAGTGGGCAGCGTTGCGAGGTGTAGGCCGCGTCCACCTCGATCACCGGCACCCCCACACGCCGCGCCTTGTAAGCGATGAACGCGCCGAGCTGGTGGAACGGCCAGGACGATTGTGTGGCCCGCTGGTCGCGTCGAACCGTGACCCGCTCACGGATGCCCTTGAGGTCTTCGAGGGCGATGCCGCGTTCGGTGCGTTGGGCGACGGCCACAACGTCCTTGGCGATCGAGTGATTGATGTGCGCGGCGTGCCGCGCCTCCCGCTTGGCACGCTTTTTGAGCAGGCGTGCGGCCGAGCGGGTGCGTTTGGCCTGGATCTCTGCCTTCTTGCGTGCTTGCCAACGCCGGTAGCGGTTCAGGCGACGGCCGGAGTAGTTGGTCGCATCGCTGGTGGTGGCCAGGTTGTTGATCCCTCGGTCCACCCCGACCCCATCCCGAGGCTCGAACTCCGGTTGTTCGGGAATTTCGCAGACTGCGAGCAGGAACCACTTGCTGTCCCTGAAAACCAGGTCGGACTCTCCCCGACGATGCTCGATCAGGGTCCTCAGATCGCTGGGCGAGGCGGCGAACGCGACGTTCTTCAACCGCCCGTGCACGGTCCAGATCGAAACTGTGCGCTGGTCGTAGTTCCACGACAAACAACGGTTGTCGAAGGTGTGCGCCGCATTTAGGCGGAACTCGATTGGCTTCGACTCCGCCTTCACTCGTCGGTTCGAACCCGTCTTGCCCAAGTTCCCGTGGTGAATGTTGCCGCGCAGGGTGGCGTAGGCATCGGCGACGCGCTTAATGACGTGTTGCGCGGCCTGAGCTCCAAGCCCACGGTCCTTGAGCTCGGCGTAGCACTCCGACCGCAGCCGCTTGACCTCACCACGAAGGCCGCAACGCTCGAAACCAGTCCGGGAAACGTCGTTCGCGGCCTGGTTGACCGTGCGCAGGGTCGCTTCCAGCGCCGAGGCTTGCTCCGGCGTTGGGATCAGCTTCACCTGCACCATGATCTTCACACCCAAACTGTGACAGCGGCCACCGACAAACCCGCTTCCACCAAGCAGAAGGTCATGGCTGAGAGCAAGTCAGGTGTTGGACGCCGTTCCTCGTACATCGGGAAGCTCATTTCCCCACCGGATCCGGCCGGAGGATCCTGCGATGAGCGCTGAACCAGCGGTTCTGCGTCGGGCGGCGCTCGATCGACGGTAGAGTCTCGCGGACGTGGTCGCGTAACCGACGGGAAGGTCGACGGCAGCCGTGCATCTCAAGAGCCTGACGCTGAAGGGGTTCAAGTCCTTCGCCTCGGCCACCACGCTGCGCTTCGAACCCGGAATCACCTGCGTCGTCGGACCCAACGGCTCCGGAAAGTCCAACGTCCTCGACGCGCTGCGCTGGGTGATGGGCGAGCAGGGCGCGAAGGACCTGCGCGGCGGCAAGATGGAGGACGTGATCTTCGCGGGCACCGCGGGCCGCGCCCCGCTGGGCCGCGCCGAGGTCACGCTGACCATCGACAACGCCGACGGCGCGCTGCCGATCGAGTACACCGAGGTCTCCATCACCCGCCGGATGTTCCGCGACGGCGCCAGCGAGTACGAGATCAACGGCAACACCTGCCGGCTGATGGACGTGCAGGAACTGCTGTCGGACTCCGGTATCGGCCGCGAGATGCACGTCATCGTCGGCCAGGGCCAGCTGGCGTCGATCCTGCAGGCCAAGCCGGACGAGAACCGCCGCCTCATCGAAGAGGCCGCCGGTGTGCTCAAGCACCGCAAGCGCAAGGAAAAGGCGCTGCGCAAGCTCGATGCGATGCAGGCCAACCTGACGCGTCTGACCGACCTCACCAGCGAGCTGCGGCGACAGCTCAAGCCGCTGGGCAAGCAGGCCGAGATCGCCCGCAAGGCGCAGACCGTGCAGGCCGACCTGCGCGACGCCAGGCTCCGGCTGATCGCCGACGACCTGGTCACGGCCCGCGCGGACCTGGCCCGCGACGAGGCCGACCAGGAGACCGCGCGCGCCAAGCGCACCGAGGTCGAGCGGGCCCTGCAGTTCGCCCAGTCCGAGGAGAAGACCCTCGAAGAGGCGGTGGCCGCCGACGCGCCGCGCCTGAACAAGGCCCAGGAGACCTGGTACCGGTTGTCGGCGCTCGAAGAGCGCCTGCGCGGCACGCTGCGGTTGGCCGCCGAACGGCACCGGCACCTCACCGAGCAGACCGAGGAGCAGCGCTCCGGTCGCGACCCCGACCAGCTCGACGCCGAGGCCGAGGAGGCCGCCGAGCAGGAGATCGAGCTCCGCGAGCAGGTCGAGGAGGCGCGCGAAGCCCTCCAGGACGTGGTGCAGCGCCGCTCCGAACTGGAATCGCAGCTCAAGCAGGCCGAGCAGGCCCACATGGCGGCGGTGCGGGCCATCGCCGACCGGCGCGAAGGCGCCGCCCGCCTGTCCGGTCAGGTCGAGTCGCTGCGCGGGAAGGTCAGCGACAGCGCCGACGAGATCGAGCGCCTCAGCGAATCCCTGGAGGAGGCCACCGCTCGCGCCGAGGAGGCGCACGGCGCGCTGGCCGACGCCGAGGAGGAGAGCGGCGGTTACGACTCCGACGACGCCGGCCTGCAGGAACGCCGCGAGAACGCGGCGCAGGCGCGCGATGCCGCCCGCGCGCGGGTGGAGGAGCTGGTCAAGCAGGAGCGCTCCGCGGAACGCGAGATCGCGTCCTGGAAGGCGCGGGTCGAGGCCCTGTCGATGGGGCTGCAGCGCAAGGACGGCGCCGGTGCCCTGCTGGCCGCCGGTGACCGGGTGCCCGGCCTGCTGGGATCGGTTGCCGCGCTGCTCACCGTCGAAACCGGTGCCGAGGCCGCGCTCGCCGCAGCGCTGGGCGCTGTCGCCGACGCGGTCGTGGTGCGCGGTGTCACCGACGCGGTGACCGCGCTGAACCTGCTCAAGTCCGATGACGCGGGTCGTTCCGGCGTGGTGATCGGCTCCGACGCCGACGTCGACCGCTCGCACTGGCCGCAGCTGCCCGGTTCGGCCCGGTGGGCCGTGGACCTGATCACCGCTCCGGACGAGCTCCGGGGTGCGGTGCTCAGCGCGCTGGACCAGGTCGTGGTGGTCGAGACCCTCGACGCCGCGCGGGAAGTCGTGCAGGCCCACCCGAGCGTGCGGGCGGTGACCTCGACCGGTGACGTGCTCGGCGCGCACTGGGCCACCGGCGGCTCGGACGACGAGCAGAGCGTCATCGAGGTCCGCGCCGCCGTCGACGAGGCCGAGAGCGAGCTCGCGGCGGCCGAGCGCAGGCTGGAGCAGCATTCGGCCGCGCTGGAAGGCGCCCGCGCCGAGGAGGAGTCGCGGCGCGCCGAGGCCCGTGCCGCGCAGGAGCAGATCAACGAGGCCAAGGTCGCCCGCGCCCGCAGCACAGAGCGGCTGTCGAGCCTGCAGCGCGCCGCCCGCAACGCGACCTCCGAGGTCGAGCGGATCTCCGAGCAGCGCGTCAAGGTCGAGCAGACCCGCGACCAGTCGCTGGTCAAGCTCGCCGAGCTCGAAGAGCGCCTGGACGCGGTGAAGAACGAGCAGGAAGAGGCCGCCGAGCCCGACACCGACGAGCGCGACCGCCTCTCCACCGAGCTCACGGCCGTGCGCCAGCAGGAGATGGACGCGCGGCTGACCCAGCGCACCGCCGAGGAGCGCGCACGCGCCGTGCAGGGCCGGGCCGATCAGCTGCGCCGCGCCGCGCGTCACGAGCGCGAGACCCGCGCCCGCGCCGCGGCCGCCCGCGAGGCCCGGGAACGCGCCGCCCGCGTCACGCGCGCCGTCATCGACGGAGCCGAGACCGCGCTGGAGCGGATCACGGTGTCGCTGCAGGCCGCGACCGAGGAACGAGACGTCGCGCAGGCCAAGCAGAGCGAGCACGAGCAGGCCCTCGGCGTGGTCCGCGCCCGCGTCCGCGAGCTGTCCGGTGAGCTGGAGAAGCTGACCGATGCGGTGCACCGCGACGAGGTGGTGCGCGCTGAGCAGCGGCTGCGGATCGAGCAGCTCGAAACCAAGATCATCGAGGACTTCGGGATCGGCCTGGACGACCTGGTCGACGAGTACGGCCCGACCGTGCCGGTGCCGCCGAGCCCCGCCGAGGTCGCCGAGTACGAGGCCGCGAAGGAACGCGGCGACGAGGTCAGCGCCCCGCCGCCGGTGCCCTTCGACCGCGCGACCCAGGAGCGGCGTGCCAAGCGCGCGGAGAAGGACCTGTCGCTGCTGGGCAAGGTCAACCCGCTGGCGCTGGAGGAGTTCGCGGCGCTGGAGGAGCGCTACAAGTTCCTGTCCACCCAGCTGGAAGACCTCAAGGACAGCCGCCGCGACCTGCTCAGCGTGGTCAAGGAGGTCGACGAGAAGATCCTGGAGGTCTTCAGCTCGGCCTTCGAGGACGTGGCCAAGGAGTTCGAGGTCGTCTTCAAAGTCCTGTTCCCGGGCGGCGACGGCCGCCTGACCCTGACCGATCCGGGCGACATGCTCAGCACCGGTGTCGAGGTCGAAGCGCGTCCGCCGGGCAAGAAGGTCAAGCGGCTGTCGCTGCTGTCCGGTGGCGAGAAGTCGCTGACCGCGGTGGCGATGCTGGTGGCGATCTTCCGCGCCCGCCCCTCGCCGTTCTACGTGATGGACGAGGTCGAGGCGGCGCTGGACGACACCAACCTGCGGCGCCTGATCACGCTGCTCGACCAGCTGCGCGCCACCTCGCAGCTGATCATCATCACGCACCAGAAGCCGACCATGGAGATCGCCGACGCGCTCTACGGCGTGACGATGCGCGGCGACGGCATCACCCAGGTCATCTCGCAGCGCCTGAAGGGCAAGGCGGAGAAGAAGTCCGACGAACCCGAGCCCGAAGGCGCCCCGGAGGAAGGCGACGTCGCCTCGGTCCTGGACTGAGGACTGTTCAGGGATTGCTTTGCGTGGCGGTGCGGGTGGCGGAACCTGAACGCCTCCGTGGTCTCCGTGCGCCGCTCCTTGAGTATGTCAATACGCGGCGTCCCGGCGTGCTCGCCACGAAGGCGCTGGCGAACCCGCGGCGGTGCCAGCTGCTCAGGTGGTGGAAGAGGATGCGGCTTCGCCGCATTCATCAACAGCCCCTAGATCCCGCCCCAGGCGTAGCCGATGCCGAAGGCGACGAGCGAGGCCACCAGGACGATGCCGAGCATCAGCGTCCAGCCCGGTGCGGTCTCCCGGTGCGGGTGCCGCAGCACCTCGTGATCTGCGGTGATGCGTTGCGGTGCGGCGCGGTTCCACAGCTCGGGGCGGCGCAGGTCGGCTTGGCAGTCGGCGCATTCGGCCAGGTGCGTGCGCATCATCAGCCAGTCGACGTCGTCGAGGTCGCCGACCGCGTAGGCGTCCAGCCTGCTCTGGAACTCCCGGTGATCGGTGCCGTGCGCGGTGGGCGATCCGGCCCGGCTCCTGTGGACGAACATCCTCATTGCTCCTTGATCGGCTCGTCGTCACCAGGACTGAAGGGCTGTGCGCAGGCATTGCCGATGGGGGTTTGGGGGCAGGGGAACGCATGCGCGAAGATGGGCGTGATCCGGCATCTCACCGGGCGAGGAGTCGGCGTCGTGCTCCCGCGAGCACCACCCCGAGTGCGGGGACCGAGGCAGGCACTAGGAGATCTTGATGACCAACCCGTACGGCCCCCCGCCAGGGCAGTCGCCGTATCCGCATCAGGGCGCCCAGGTGCCCCCCGGTTACGGTCCGCCGTCCGGCCCGATGCCGCAGCAGCCGATGCCGCAGGGCTACCCGCAGCAGCAGGGTTATCCGCCGCAGGGCTACCCCCAGCAGGGCCCCGGGTACCCGCAGTCCGGACCGATGCAGCAGATGCCCCCGCAGCAGATGCCTCCGCACCAGCAGATGCCGCAGCAGCAGATGCCTCCGCAGTTCCCGCCGCCTCCGCCCGGCATGGGACGACTGCTGATCGACTGCTCGTACCACTGGCTGATGCTGGCCTTCCTGCTGTTCAAGCCGCAGGTGACGATCAACGGTCAGCCCGGCCCGGTGCTGACCTGGGGCAAGAACCCGATCGACCTGCCGCCCGGGCAGCACCAGATCCGGGTCCACGTGAACTACCTGTGGAAGATCGGTTACGCGACCGCGGTGATCCCGGTCGGAGCCGGCCAGCAGCTCGACGTGTACTACAAGCCCCCGGCGATGGTCTTCATGGACGGCGCCATCGGTCCGACCCCGCAGGAGACCCCGGGCCTGGGCGTGACCATCGGCGTCAGCATCGCCGTGTTCGTCCTGTTCCTCCTCGTCGGTCTCCTCCCCCTGGCCTTCGCCTGACCCGCAGGCACGACGCGGCCCCCGGTGACTGCTCACCGGGGGCCGCGCTCGCGTCCAACCCCGAACACCGCAGTAATCAGGTACCCGATCACGGCCGTGTTCGGGCCTCTGGCTGGGTTTGAGGGTGTGGATTACCGCAGTAATCGGGGACCCGATTACTGCGGTAATCCGGGTCAGACGGTTTCCGGGACGGTTTCTTCGGAGTCTCGGCTGTGGCGGAGGGACAGCAGACCGCCGACCACGAGGGTCACGATCACGCCCAACGGGGTGTACCAGGGGAAGGCCAGCGACGTCTCGCCTCCTTCACCGTCGGGGAAGCTCACCCCGATGACGAAGTACAGCACCACCGCGATGGTCGCGACGAAGGCGATGATCGCGTCGGCCTGCCGAGCGCGCTTGACCAGCAGACCCAGCAGGAACGCCCCCAGCAGCGCGCCGTAGGTGTAGCTGGCGATGCTCAGACCGACCTCGACCACCGGGTTCTCGGTGCTGGTGAACATCGACGCGAACACCACGAACACCACCGCCCACACCAGCGTCCATAGCTTGCCCATCTTCAGCACGGCCGCGTCGTCGAGCGGCTTCTTCGACAGCCGCTGGTAGAGGTCGCTGACCGTCGAGGTCGACAGCGAGTTCAGCGAGGACGCCAGGGTGCTCATCGCGGCGGCGAGGATGCCGGCGATGAACAGCCCGGAGACGCCCGGCGGAAGTTCGTTGACGATGAACTGCGGGAACAGCTCGTCGGAGCTGGCCAGTCCCATCGACTCCGGGGTGGCTCCCTTGAAGAACGACCACAGCATGGTGCCGATGAACAGGAACAGCCCGAACTGCAGGGCCACCACGACACCGCTGGCGATCAGCGCCCGCCGGCCGTCCTTGAGGTCCTTGCAGGCCAGCAGGCGCTGCACCATCAGCTGGTCGGCGCCGTGCGAGGCCATCGCGAACACCGCGCCACCGATCACCGCGGTGAAGAACGCGTACTGGTCGGTGATGATCGACGAGGAGAAGTCCAGCAGCTGGAACTTGCCCTCGGCCATCGCCGTGGAGAACCAGTCGCCGGGGAGCTTGCCGAACAGGATGATCCCGGCCAGGATCGCGCCGCCGATGTAGACGAACATCTGGATCGCGTCGACCCACACCACGGCCTTGATGCCGCCGAAGTAGGTGTAGATCACGGTCAGGACCGCCAGCAGCGCGATGATCTGCCAGTACGACAGGTGCACGTCGAACGCCGCGAGCATCACCTTCACCGGGATCGCCGTGGCGAACAGCCGCAGGCCGTCGGCGAGCAGCCGGGTGATCAGGAACGTCACCGACGCGGTGCCCTGCAGACCGGTTCCGAAGCGCTGGCCGAGGAAGGCGTAGGCGCTCACCAGGTTTCCGGCGAAGTAGCGGGGCAGCAGCACGAAGGAGACCACGATGCGGCCGATCAGGTAGCCGATGGCCAGCTGCAGGTAGGTGAAGCTGCCGAGGTAGGCCACCGTCGGCACGCTGATCACGGTCAGCGTCGAGGTCTCGGTGGCCACCACCGAGAAGCACACGGCCCACCAGGGGAGTTGCCGCCCGCCGACGAAGTAGTCCTGCGAGCTCTTCTGCTTGCCGCTGAGCAGCAATCCCAGGGCCGGCATCGCGATCAGGTACAACCCGATCACGACGAGGTCGAGCGATCGCATCTGGCCTCCTAGTTCGTTGCGGCGGACCGCATGATCAGCCGTCGTGGCTGGGTGGTGGCGGGTTCGGGCAGTCGCAGGCCGGTCGCTCCCGGCGTGATGCTGCCCAGGACCCGGGGACCGGCGGCTCCCGTGGTCCCGGGTGTGTTGCCGGGGAGCCCGTTCCAGGTCAGGAAGCCGAGCAGCGCGGTGAGCAGGGCTTCCTTGCTGTCGGAGGGCATCCCGAGATCGTCGCTGACCAGCAGCGGGACGTCCAGCTGTCGGCGAAGTGCAGCCAGCAGCACGGGGTTGCGCACGCCGCCGCCTGCGACGACGACGCGTCCGGCGCCTTCGGCGCGGCAGGCGTCGGCGATGGTGCGCGCGGTCAGCTCGGTCAGGGTCGCCAGCAGGTCGGCGTCCGAGACGGGCTCGCCGAGCTCGTGGAGCGCGCGGGCGAGGTAGGCGGAGTTGAAGTGCTCCTTGCCGGTCGACTTCGGCGCGGGCAGCCGGTAGTACTCGTCGTCCAGCAGGATCGTGAGCAGGTCCTCGCGCACGGTCCCGGACGCGGCCAGCGCGCCGTCGGTGTCCTGCGGCTTCCCGGTCCGCTGCTGCGCGGCGAGGTCGATGAGGGCGTTGCCGGGACCGGTGTCGTAGGCCAGCGGCTCCGGCCCGCCGACCACGGCGATGTTCGCGATCCCACCGATGTTCAGCGCCACCGGGGTGTCCGGTGTCCCCGATTTCAGTGGAATTCCGGCATCCGATTTCCATTGAAATCCTGGATCTCCGAGCCAGAGGGAGTCGAGGACGCCGGCTAGGGGAGCGCCGTGGCCGGAGGCGGCGACGTCGCGGGTGCGCAGGTCGGAGATGACCGGCAGGCCGGTGGCCTCGGCGATCCAGGCCGGTTGGCCGATCTGGAGGGTGCCGTGGGCGCGGCCGCCCTCGACCCAGTGGTAGATCGTCTGGCCGAGCGAGGAGACGAAGTCGGCTTCGCCGCCCGCCAGATCCACGCCCAGGAGCGCGGCTTCGGCGAAGCACCGGCCCACGAGGGTGTCCAGGCGGCAGAAGGTCTCGGCGTCGAGCGTGCCCGGCGGCAGCGCCGCGAGGAGGTCTTCGCGCAGGTCGGCGGGGTAGTCGAGGGTGTGGTCGCCGAGCGGGCGGAGCTCGATCGTCTCGCCGTCGAGGCGCATGTCCGCCGCGACCACGTCGATGCCGTCCATCGAGGTTCCCGAGAGCAGCCCCACCACTCGCCACCAGCGCATACCTGTGGTGTATTGCACACGGGCATGAAAAAGCAAGCACTTTGTGGTCATTGTTGGTGAATTGCTCACGTAACTGCCCGGCAGGTGCCTGGTGGAAGCGGTTAGAGCAGGTGGGAGGATGGGCGGGTGACCACCGAAACCCTGATTCTGATCGTCGTCGTTGTCGCGGTGGTGCTGGCTCTCGCCGTGGTCGCCGGTGTGGTGCTCAACCGCCGTCGGCGGATCAGCCTGCGTGAGAAGGACGAAGCGGACGCGCCCACCGCCGTCAAGGGCGGCGGCTACCAGACCGGTAGCGGCATCAGCTTCGCCAGCGGCGCCGCGACCGCCGAGCCCGAGGCCGCGGCCGAACCCGCCGCGCCGGAGCACCCGGTCGAAGAGCGCACCGAGGTGGAGGGCCAGCCCGGCGTCGGTGACGACGCGGCGGTTCCGCGCGACACCGAGCGGCGCGGCATCGTCGACGTCGAACTGCCCGAGGACACCGCGACGGCCGAACCCCTCGCGGAACCGGAGGTTCCCGCGCAGCCCACGGCTCCGCCGGAGCCCGAGGCGCCCGCCGTCGAGGTGGAGGAGATCGAGCCCACCGCCGGTCGCCTCGAACGGCTCCGCGGCCGGCTGTCCCGCTCCCGCACGACCTTCGGGCAGAGCCTGCTGGGCCTGCTCGGCGCGGGTGACCTCGACGAGGACTCCTGGGAGGAGATCGAGGACACCCTGCTGATGGCCGACCTGGGCGCGGCCACCACCACCGAGATCACCGAGCGGCTGCGCTCCGAGATCGCCTCCCGCGCCGTGCGCAGCCCGGAGGAGGCCCGCACCGTCCTGCGCGAGGTGCTCGTCGACGCGCTCGGCAAGGACATGGAGCGCTCGGTGCGCGCGCTGCCGCACGGCGACCCGGCCGACGGCGGCAAGCCGGCGGTGCTGCTGGTCGTGGGCGTCAACGGCACCGGCAAGACCACGACCACCGGCAAGCTGGCCCGCGTCCTGGTCGCCGACGGCCGGACCGTGCTGCTCGGTGCCGCCGACACCTTCCGCGCCGCCGCCGTCGAGCAGCTGGCGACCTGGGGTGAGCGCGTCGGCGCCGAGGTGGTGCGCGGCAACGAGGGGGCCGACCCGGCCAGCGTGGCGTTCGAGGCCGTCAGCCGGGGCAGCGACAGCGCCGTGGACGCGGTGCTGGTCGACACCGCCGGCCGGCTGCACACCAAGACCGGCCTGATGGACGAGCTCGGCAAGGTCAAGCGCGTCGTGGAGAAGAAGGCCCAGGTCGACGAGGTGCTGCTGGTCCTCGACGCCACCACGGGGCAGAACGGGCTCATGCAGGCCCGGGTGTTCTCCGAGGTCGTCGACGTCACCGGCATCGTGCTGACCAAGCTCGACGGCACCGCCAAGGGCGGCATCGTCTTCCAGGTCCAGCGCGAGCTCGGCGTCCCGGTCAAGCTCGTCGGTCTCGGCGAGGGGGCGGACGACCTCGCCCCGTTCGAGCCGGGAGCGTTCGTCGACGCCCTGCTCAACTGACCCGCGTCGCAACCGCGACTCGAAGCCCCCGGCACGGCTCGCCGGGGGCTTCGTCGTGCCCGGGGACCGTGCCCGGGTCACTGTCGGGAGGGGGCTCGTCGAATTTCGCGCGAAATTCGACCGGGATCTTTCGGACTCGAATTTCGCGCGAAATTCGAACGGTGCCTCTCCGGGCGGCGGGATTTGGGGTGTTCGAGAGCATTCCCGCGTGAGGTGTGCAGGTTCACTGCGCGAGAGTTTGTGGTACGGGCGTTCCATGTAGTTGAGTTGAGCCCGCGACGCCGCCGAGCGGATCTCGTCGCAGTCTGACCAGCTCTTTCGGGGAAGGAACGTCGCGTGGGTACCGGAGTCCAGGGGGGAACGCCGCGGACCCAGCGGGTCACCGCCATCGTGACCGTGGTCGTGGTCGTGCTGGTGGCCTTGGCGTTGCGACCACCGTTCACGGCGGTGGCGCCGCTGCTGGACCGCATCCAGCGAGACCTCGGGGTGACGGGGACGTTCAGCGGCGTGCTGACGACCTTGCCGGTCGTGTGCCTGGGCGCGTTCGCGTTCGTCGCGCCGCGGCTGCGCCAGCGCTTCGGCGACGAGCGGGTGCTGCTGGGCTGCCTGGTGGTGCTGCTGATCGGCAACTCGCTGCGCGCCTTCGGCGACATCCCGACGCTGCTGGCGGGAACGGTCGTGGTCGGCGCGGGCATCGCGGTCGCCAACGTCGCCGTGCCCGGCCTGATCAAGCGCGACTTCCCGCACACGGTCCCCGTGGTCACCGCCGTCTACACGATGTGCCTGACGCTGGGCGGCGCGTTCGCGGCCGCCGCGGTGGTGCCGATCGGGCACGCGCTGGGCTCGGAGTGGCGGGCGCCGCTGGGGCTGCTGGCCGTTCCGGTGCTGGTGGCCCTGGTGATCAGCCTGGTCGCGGTGCGCGGCAGCGCGGTCGCCGCGCCGAAGCCGGTCAGCCCGGGGATCCTGTGGCGCAGCCCGCTGGCGTGGCATCTCACCTTCTTCATGGGCTTGCAGTCCTCGCTGGCCTACGTCGTGTTCGGCTGGCTGCCGACGATGCTGCAGAGCCGGGGGATGAGCCCGGAGCTGGCGGGGCTCGCGCTGGGCGTGCAGGCGGCGATCCAGGCCGCCGGGTCGATGTCGATCCCGTTGCTGTGCCGGCGCTTGCGCGACCAGCGGCCGATCATCGTGGTGCTGGCGCTGATGCTCATGTTCGGCTTCGGCGGAATCCTGCTCGGCCCCACCGGACTGCTGTGGCCCGCGGTCGTGGTGCTGGGGCTGGCTCAGGGCGCGGCGTTCGGACTGGCGCTGACGCTGCTGGGGCTGCGCTCGCCGGACAGCGACACCACGACCGCCTTGTCCGGAATGGCCCAGGGCGGGGGTTATCTCATCGCCGCGGCGGGCCCGCTGCTCATCGGTCTGCTGCACGACGTCTCCGGCGCGTGGACGCTGCCGCTGGTGCTGATCCTGGCCTGCTCAGCGGGCTGGCTGGGCTTCGGGCTCTCCGTCGGCAGGCCGGTCCAGGTCCCGTCGGTGATCGGCCGCGTAACACCGAATTGACGTGCGCACGTCCCCGTAACAGAGGGTGGGTCACATTTCACGCCTGCGTTACAGCACGACGCTTCGCCTGAAACAGGCATTTCCCAAGATGCGGCCCAACTCGGTTCGCACGGGGAGGCAATGTGAATTCAGGCGATACCGCATGGGTGCTCGTGAGCGCCGCTCTTGTCCTGCTGATGACTCCGGGGCTGGCGTTCTTCTACGGCGGCATGGTCCGGTCCCGGGGCGTGCTGAACATGCTGATGATGAGCCTCGGCTCGATCGGCGTGATCGGCGTGCTGTGGGTGCTGTTCGGCTACTCGATGGCCTTCGCCACCGACATCGGTGGTCTGGGTCTGCTGGCGAACCCCTTCGAGAACTTCGGTCTGGCGGGCCTGCTCGGTGAGGACTCGCTGTCGGGCACGATCCCGTCGCTGGCCTTCGTCGGTTTCCAGGCGATGTTCGCGATCCTGACGGTCGCGCTGATCTCCGGCGCCATCGCCGACCGCGCGCGCTTCGGCCCGTGGCTGCTGTTCGCCGCGCTGTGGGCGGTCGTGGTGTACTTCCCGGTCGCGCACTGGGTCTTCGACTTCGACGACACCGATGACGCGGGCAACGTGACCGGCGTCGGCGGCTGGATCGCCAACCGCCTGGCCGCGATCGACTTTGCGGGTGGCACCGCGGTCCACATCAACGCCGGCGCCGCCGCGCTGGCCCTGGTGCTGGTGCTGGGCAAGCGCACGAACTGGCCCAAGGGCGTCGGCAAGCCGCACAACCTGCCGTTCGTGGTGCTCGGCGCCGGCCTGCTGTGGTTCGGCTGGTTCGGCTTCAACGCCGGTTCCGCGCTGGCCGCCGACAACACGGCGGCGTTCGTGCTGGTCAACACGCTGGTCGCCACCAGCGCGGCGATGCTGGGCTGGCTGCTGGTGGAGCGGCTGCGCGACGGTCACGCCACCACGCTGGGCGCCGCGTCGGGCATCGTGGCCGGTCTGGTCGCGATCACCCCGGCCTGCTCGTCGGTGACGCCGCTGGGCGCCATCGCGATCGGTGCGATCACGGGCGCGGCCTGCGCGCTGGCGGTGAGCCTCAAGTTCAAGTTCGGTTACGACGATTCCCTCGACGTCGTCGGCGTCCACCTGGTCGGGGGTCTGCTGGGCACGCTGCTGGTGGGTCTGTTCGCCTCGGCGGAGGCCCCGGCGGGCGTGGCGGGTCTGTTCTACGGCGGCGGTCTGGATCAGTTGTGGCGGCAGGCCGTCGGAGCCTTCGCGGTGCTGCTCTACTCGTTCGTGCTCAGCCTGGTCCTGGCCCTGATCGTGAAGGCGACCATCGGCTTCCGGCTGAGAGAGGAGGACGAGGCCGCGGGCATCGACGAGACCGAGCACGCGGAGACCGCGTACCACTTCGGGGATGACCGATCGGCTCGCCGAGCCGCTGCTTCGGCCGGCGACGTCGAAGACCGCAAGCTGGAGGGCAGCCGCGCATGAAGCTGGTGACCGCGATCGTTCAGCCGCAGAAGGTGGACGATCTCAAGGACGAGCTCGGCAAGCTGGGCGTGCTGGGCATGACCGTGAGCGACGCCCAGGGCTACGGCAGGCAGAAGGGCCACACCGAGGTCTACCGGGGTGCTGAGTACTCGGTGGACTTCATCGAGAAGTCCCGCGTGGAGGTCCTGGTCGACGAGACCGACGTCGACAAGGTCGTGGAAGGGATCGTCAGCGCCGCCCGCACCGGCAAGGTGGGCGACGGCAAGGTGTGGGTGACCGCGGTCGAGAGCGTCGTGCGGGTGCGCACCGGCGAGACTGGCGTGGCCGCCATCTGACCTGATCAGGCACCAGGAGCGCCTCCCGGCCGAGAGCCGGGAGGCGCTTCTGGTCGTGTTCGTCGGCAGCTTCCCCCGGAGCGGATGCGTACAACTACGCAGTCGCATTCGGGCAGCTTCACGGTCTCGCGGCGGCGCTGGTGCGGGCAGACTTCGTGGTGCGACGCGGTGATCAGGGAGGACCGGGGATCGCGCCCGTACTGGGGGTCGGGCGGGCTTCGCGGGGCTCCGCGTCGCAGGAGGGGGACTGTCTC